>NZ_JBJGZQ010000019.1:0-108766 GCF_054050595.1 Geodermatophilus sp. SYSU D00779 | reverse complement strand
CACCCGAGGACCCCGCGCCATACACCTCAACGGGCTCGCCCGCGCCAGTGTGTAACGACGTCGCCGGACGGCTCCCGCATTCTCATCCCCAAGCGCGGCGATCCAAGATCGCCAACCGATACACCTCTTGCACCGCCGGACCAGGGCGTTCGAGGGCAGCGCACAAGGGAGCCATGACCGACCACCGTCTGGTCGCGACCGCCCAGTCCGGGGACCGAGTAGGCGACCCGACATCCCACCGATAACGCATCCCGTCGTTGCTGTGCCAGACCGCCGGGCAGCACACCGCGGCACCGCGGGACGTCAGGCGTCCCCTGGCGACCTCGCGACAGTCGCCGTCGCGCCGGCGGTAGTGAATGTGACGGGTTCTGGGCCTGGAGTGGCCGGCAGGCGACCGCTGCATCGGGGTCGCGTCGGCTGAGGCGCACGGACGAGAACCCCCGTCCGGTCGTACTGGAGAAGTTCGCCGGTCGAACTGGAGGTCGTGTTTCTACGGTCCGCGGCCGTGATGTCGCTGCACAAGCTGACCGCGGGTCGACGGTGGTGATGTGCACGACCAGGTCGATCGCCGACGCGCACGACCGGTAGGCGTGCTCCGGGGTGACCGCGGCGCGGCCGCGCATGCACAGGTTCGCCAGCCGCTCGAAGGCGTGGTGCGCCGAGCGAGCGTGCAGCGTGCAGGCCGAGCCGCCCTCCCCGGCCTCCATCACCTCGATCAGCGGCCAGGCCTCCTCGCCGCGCACCTCCCCCAGCCACACCCGGGACACGTTCATCACCAGCGCCTGCTCGACCAGCTCGGTGAGCGTCACCTCGCCCAGGCGGCGGCCGTCCGGGCCGCGCTCGCCGGTGCCCTCCCGCGCCTCGAACGGCACCACCCGGGGGTGCCGGTCGGGCAGCTCGTGCAGCAGCAGCTCGAAGTGCTTCTCGATCGTGGCCAGGTTCTCGCTCACCGGCAGCTCGTTGGCCAGCGCGCGCAGCAGCAGCGTCTTGCCCGCGCCCTGCCCGCCGGTGACCACGATGTTCTTGCGCGCCCGCACCGCCGCCCGCAGGAACTCCGCCAGCGGCCGGTCGACCGCCCGCAAGCCGACCAGGTCGTCGAGGTCGACGTTGCGGATCCGGTGCCGCCGGATCACCAGCTGCGGGCGCGGCACCGTCTCAATCACCGCCGCCAGCCGCGACCCGTCCGGCAGCCGCATGGTGAGCAGCGGGCTGGCCGTGGTTAGCGTCCGCTCGGCGCGGCCCAGCCGGGCGGCGATGTGCTGCAGCTGCCGCACCAGGTCCTCGTCGGAGTCGGCGATCGGGTCCACCCGGACGTCGCGGCCGTCGGCGTAGCCCACCCAGACGTTGTCGTGCCCGTGCGCCTCGATGTTCTCCACGGCCGGGTCGTCCACGTAGGGCTGCAGCCGGCCCAGGCCGAACTGGGCGGCGAACACCGCCTCGGCGATCGCGACCTCGTCGGCCGGCGTGGGCACCGACTGGCCGGCGCGCATCCGCTGGCGCACCAGCTCGTCGATGCCATCCTGGACGAGGGTGCGGGCCAGCTCCTGCTGCGCCGCGGCCGTCAGCCCGGGGCGGCGTTTGAGCTCCTCGGCCAGCGCCGTCGCCGTCGCCTCGTGCAGCCGGCGCACCAGCGCCCAGTCCACCGATGCCGGTGACGCCTCGAGTCGAGGCACAGCTCCGGCGCCGAGGAGCTCGGTGAGGTCAGCGGACACTGCTCCCCCCGACCGTGGTCACCGACGCATGCGCCGGCGGTGGCATCAGCCGGGATTCGTGCGCCGTAGCGGACTCGATCAACCGGGGCGCGACCGTCCGGGCGGCTCGCAGTAGCGCCGACTGGGCGAACAGCCGGCCGGCCGGCGCGCCGTCGCTGAGCACGGCCGCCGCCTTGGGATCCCGCGGCAGCGAGCCGACGACCGGAACGCCGAGCGCCTCGCCGATCTCCTGCTCGCCGTACGGCTCGCCCGGCCCGATCACCAGCGTCGCCAGCATGCCCGCGCGGCCGTCCCGCTCCCGGAGTGCGGCGATCGCCCGCGTGGCCGCTCGGACGGCGCGCAGCGTGGAACCGGTGACCAGCACCACGGCGGCACCCCGCTGGACGACGGCGGCCGGAAAGTGCTCGGCGTGCAGCCGCCCGCAGTCGGCGACCACGTCGATCGCGCCGTCCTCCACCGCCGCCAACGCGGCGGCCAGGCGATCCCAGTCCACGTGGCGGGCGCTGGCGGGGTCGGCCAGGCCGAGCAGCAGCCGCGCCCGGCCCGCGGGGTCGAGCCGCAGCAGCTGGCCGTCCAGGTGCCGGGCGAACTCACCCCGCCGCGCCGCAAGCTCCAGGTCGGCCAGCCCGCCGGCGGACGACTCGCCCCGGCCGTATCCGGCCAGCACGTCCCCGCCGGCCGGGTCCAGCTCGGCCAGGAGCACCGGCCGCGGCCAGGACAGCGCCAGCGCCAGCGCGCTGGTGGTTACCCCGGGTGCGCCCTTCGCCGAGCACAGCGCCATCAACACCGCAGCCGCCCGCGCCTACCCGCCGGCCACCACGACGATGGCGACCAGGCCCGCGGCGGCGCGGGCGGCCACGTCCGGCCCGTCGGCCGCGTCGACGAGCACGTCGACCACTCGCAGCCCGTCGGTTCCCGGTGGACCGCTCTGCACCACGGTCGCCGCCACCGCGCTCGGGGCTCTCCCCTCGGTCGGGGCTGCAGCGCTGCCGGCGGTCACGGGCACCAGGAGGACGTCGTCGCCCGGTCGCAGCGCGGTCGTCGGCAGCTGCACCGCCGACACCCCCACGCCGACCAGCTGCTGGCCGGCAGCCGGAAGGCGCTGGTCGGTCAGCGCGTCGCGGGTGAGCAGCGAACCCGGAGTCAGGGTGGTCGCCGCGACCAGACCGATCACCTGATCGCGGTCGCCGTACGGAATGGGCTGCAACGCCGGATCGGCCGAAATCCTCGCCTCCACCAGGTCGGCGGCGGTGAGGGTCTGCCCCCAGGGCACCTCGCGCCCGATCGCGATCACCGGGGACGTCCGCCCCAGCGACGTCGCCAGATAGGCCGCGCCGAGCGCACCGAGGACCACCATGGCCACGGCCAGCGCCAGCAGGGCCGGACGACGGCGGCGACGCGGCGGCGGCAGCACCGGCGCCCGGGACAGTCCGTTGACCGCCGCGGACGCGGACGGTGCGCGGGTCTTCGACGGCTGAGTGGCAGTCATCGGCTGCTCCCGTCCTGATTGAGGACGTGCAGCTCACCGACGAACAGCTCGGCCGACGACGACAGCTCCAGCGTCTCGGTGCCCGACAGCCCCCCGCCGGACCACGTGACCGTCCACGTACTCGTCGCGGTGATCGGCCACGGGCCCCCACCGGGTACATGCCGGCTCGATGCCTCCGCGTAGACGTGGCCGCAGTCCGGGGACTCTCCTCCGGCGCCCGGCGGGTACGGCGTCCCGGCGTCGCAGATCACCGTGGTGCCGTCCCCCATGTCCCAGACGATGCGGCTCACCTCGCCCACGGCGGTGACCGTGACACCACCGGCCGACACCGACTGCCGGGCCGGCCCGAGGAACTCCTCCCCGCGCTCGGTCCACATCCACACCGGCAGACCCACCAGCCCACTGGTCGAGCCCGGCGGCGGCGCCATCCGGATCTCCGGGGCCCGCATGACCAGCGACGAGATCGCCTGCTCCGCCAGAACGCGCGGATCCACGGGCGGCCCCGCGGGCGGGGCGGAGCCGTTCGGTACAAACACGAGCATCGTGGTGAGGCCCGGCCCGTCCCCCCGTCGACAGACCTTGGCGTACATCGCTCCGTCGGCCGGGGACTGTCCCTGCCACAGGGCGCTCGTCGGTGCCGGCTGCGGCTGCGCCACCGTGTACGTGCACGGGTTCTGGGGCGAGGCGTCTCCGCCAGTCGGCTGTCCCCCACCCGGGCTGACATCGCCGGCTACGGACGCGGCGTCCGCATCCTGACCCGGTGAGGTCGCCTCGACCAGGCAGATGCCGGTTTGCGCGTCCTGCTTGGCGCAGTCGACGGGTGGGGCCGCCATGGCGTTGTTCAGGCCACCGGAGACGGCGAGCATCGCGGCCGCCAGCAAGGCCATGCGGGACACCCTCAGCATGGTTGATCCGTCAACGGGTCAAGCTGGTTGACCAGCCACGGGGATCCGGGTTCGGCCTCGTAGCGGGTCACGGTGATGTCCCAGACGTACCGCGGCGGAGTCCCCGGTGGCACGACCTCGCCGGTCTCCACCTTCACCACCCGCGTGCTGCGGCTGTCGTAGCAGCCCCTGATCCTCACGGTCGGCCCCTCGACAGACGCCAGGTCGACGGTCGTGACGTCCAGGTCGACCGCGGTGTCGCCTTCCTGGCGGAGGCCGATCGTCGCGTAATCCCGTACTGCCGTGACGGCGAGCAGAGCGGCGGGGTCGCCGGCGAATCGCCGGATCTCCGGTTCCCAGTTCCTGGCGCCTGGGTCCTTCTTGGCCGCGTCGGTCACGCGCAGCATCTCGGTGACAACCGCGGTGGCGGCTTCTGCCGCCTCGTCTCCGGGGGTCGGCGCACTGCTCGTTGCAGGAGCAGTTGTCGAAGTCCGCGACGATGACGTCGTCGCGCTCGGCGACGAGCCCTCCGGACTGGCCTCACCCTCGGCGCAGCTGGCGAGGGACAGCAGTGCGAGGAGTACGCCAGCCGTCCACCGCCGCCCGGTCATCGTGAGTGCCCTCGCCGGGCCCGCAGGCCAGCCTCCGGCACGAGGACGACCGCCACCGGTCGGTGTACGAGCCTGGAGACCGCGCCGGCCGACGTCACGCTTGACGCAGTCGTGCGGGCCATGGACACCTCCCCGGGCAGCAGTGGGGCGGGAAATTACCACCGAAGTCGGCCGTGGAGGCAAGCCCTTCCTCCAGTAACTCTCCTGTTCAGCCGCCGAAGGACGCCAAGGCCGCGTGGTCGCTGCGGGATCGGCGGACGGCGGCCTCCACCCGAGGGACGTCCACGCCGAGGACCTCGGCGACGGCGGCGATCAGCTTGCCGGAGGGATCCGCGCCAGGGCGGCCGTCCTCCAGTCGCACGTACGTCATGACGGACAAGCCAGGAGCGGTCACCTCGTTCGTGGCGCGTCCGGCTATCAGGCGAAGAGCCGCCAAGGGCGGGTCGTCGGGATCGACATCGAGCAGATGCAACGGATCAACGCCCAGCGCGGCCGCGAGCCGCGGTACGAAGCGAGGCCGTGGACGCTCGAGCCCCGTCTCCCAGACCCGGATGCGCGCCGGGCTCGAGAGCTCCAGTTTCGCGGCCAGTTCTTCCCGGGTGAGACCCATGGCCTCGCGGGCGGCCTGCAGGCGGTCGCCTCGAAGCAGCGGCCGCGCCACGGCAGCCCCCCATCACCCGTTCGGTGGACACCCGTTCGTGGCGCTGAACCCTAGCGCCTGCCGAGCGCCGCAACCCACAACGCCTCTTTCCCGACGTGACCAGGCTGCGCAACGGGGCCTAGCTGAGCGCAACCGGAGGATGTGTGTCAGCCGTGGTCGGGGCGTGGCACCGGAGTGCTGCCCGCCGTCCGCACGGCTCTCGTCCACTGGAGGAGTTCTGCAGGGATCACGACACGATGCGCAGTTCCTCCGCACGGGACTGGAGATGAACTGGAGGACGGCGTGCTGGACGACGCCGGCATCCACGACACGGCTGTCGAGAGCGCCTGAGTCGTCACGGCGAACCACCGAGCCGAGGTCCCAGAGACTGCAGGAATACCGGATCCGTCCGCCCAGACTCCCGGTCATGAGACCTGCAGCCCAGCTCCGGCCGCGGCGTCCTCCATGCCGGCCGAGGTGCAGCCCGGTCGTCGGCACAGGTCGCCGCCACCTCGGACTCCGGGGAGGCCCGGTCCTCAACCGGCGGGTCGGCTCGTGATGTCCGGGACGTCCTCGGAACAGGTAGCGCTGAACGAACGGCACGATCCGCTGCTGACCGTCGCCGAGGCCGGGGACTACCTGGGAACCGGAGAACGGTTCATCCGCCGGCTGATCGCTCAACGGCGGATCGCCTACGTCAAGCTCGGCAAGTACGTCAGGCTGCAGCGCTCAACCCTCGACGAGTTCATTGAGGCCGGACGTGTCGCAAGCGAGGGATAGCCCAGCTCGCGGCGCGCGGACAGGGACCTGAGCGCAGGCCCCGTCGAGGCCGAGGCCCGCCTCTCCCCTTCCGTCACACGCACGTCCCCCAGAAGAAGTCAAGCCCTCCGCCGAGATCGGTGGACGGCGACGAGTCGATCAACGCCGCCGCCATCAACCCTGCCGGCAGCGGCGCAACCTCAGATCCACAGGAGGACACGGGAGGTCTTCATGGGTCGGCGGGGCTGGGGCACGGTCCGCAGGCTGCCCTCCGGGCGCTACCAAGCCCGCTACCAGGACGGCTCAGGCAGGCAGGTCTCGGCACCGCACACGTTCGCGACCAAGGCCGACGGCGACCGATGGCTCGCCAAGGCGCAGACCGAGATGGACTCGGGCCGCTGGATCGACCCGAAGGCGGGCCAGGAGACGCTCCAGGTCTATGCCGAGCGCTGGGTGGAGACCCGCCTCGTCGGAGGCCGGCCGCTGGCCCCCCGCACGGCGGAGCTCTACCGGGCACAGCTCAAGAACCACATCCTCCCGGCCCTGGGATCGACACCACTGCGCCAGCTCGAGGCGTCCGCCGTCCGGGCCTGGTACGGCAAGCTCAGCGGCCCCAGCGGGCCGGGCCAGGTCACGGCGGCCAAGTGCTACCGGCTGCTGCGTGCCATCTGCACCACGGCCGTGGACGACAACCTCATCGCCCGGAACCCGTGCTCCATCCGTGGGGCGGGGCAGGAACGTCCCAGCGAGCGACCGATGTTCACACTCGCCCAGGTCCAGGCGCTGGTCGAGGCCGTCAAGGATCGCTGGCGAGCACTGATCCTCCTGGCCGCCTGGACGGGCCTCCGCCTCGGTGAGCTGTCGGCGCTGCGCCGGGAACACCTCGACCTGGAGACAGGCACCGTGACCGTGAAGAGCGCCGTCGTCGACGTGATCGGACAGGGACGTTCCTACGGTCCGCCGAAGTCGGCCGCCGGCCGCCGGACCGTGGCGATCCCACCGCACATCATCGGCGACCTGGAGCACCACCTCGCGATGTACGCCCAGCCCGGTCCGCAGGGACTGGTCTTCGTGGGGCCGAAGGGCGGACCGATCCGGCGCAACAACTTCTCCTCACGCGTGTGGGCTCCAGCAGCGGAGGCGGCCGGACTCCCGGCTGGCTCTCACCTGCACGACCTCCGCGGCTGGGGCGCCACCATCGCCGCCCGGCATGGCGCCACCACGAAGGAGCTGATGCACCGGCTCGGGCACGCCTCCCCCGCCGCGGCGCTGCGCTACCAGCGCGCCGAACAGGAAAGAGATGCCGCTCTCGCCGCCGCCATGAGTGCGGCGCTGCGGCGATCGGAAGGTTCGACCTCGGTCTGACCAGGCAGAGAGCAGGGCAAACACCGCCCTGCGAGGCCTGCTTGCGACATGCGGGTTCGAGCCCCGTCATTCACCCCACGCAGGGAGGCCCTGGTCAGTGCGCTGACCAGGGCCTTTCCCGTTCCCCGGCCCGGGTTGGGGCAAGATCACGCTTGTTGCCCCGGGAACCGCGGAAGTTCCACGACGGTCCTATCCCCTCAGTGGCCGCCGCTTCTGTATCTGCCCACCAGGGCCGGCCAGTCGGGGTGCAGGCCCGGTCGTCCACGCCCCCGCTACGGGGACCCTGGCGGTCGCCCACATGGCGGGGAACGACTTGCAACGCGCCATCTGGCGATGTCGGCGGTGTCCCAGAGGACGGCCTGTAGGACACCCGGCTCATCAGCACTGGCATGATGGAGTCACCGCCTCGAGCATCCGGTGCGGATAGCCCGATGAGCCGCGGCGGTCTGCCGTCCAGGGTCCGCAACTGGGCCGCCCCCGGCGTGAAGGAACCCCGTGACTCCCTGCGCCGCCTCCGCCTGCCCGCTGACCGTCCTCTCCTGGCGGCTCGGCGCTGTGCCGCTGACCGACCTCTGGTGGCGCTACACCGTTCTGGGCGGACACCAGCCCCACTCCGCACTGGCCGCCTACCTGGTCGACGCCGCCGCTTGGCCGGCCGCCGAGCACAACGTCCTCGCTCAGACGCTCAACGAGAACCTGTGGGATTTGGGCCTTCCCAGTCTGGCTCCGCTCCGCGAACTCCAGGAGGCCCTGCGGAGAACCGCACCAGAGACCGGCCACGGCCGGCGGGCCGGAGCCAGCCTGCTACCCGCGACGCCGGCGCCTCCGGCGTTGCCGCTCGGACAGCCGACTGCAGGGCCGTCGTCGCTGCCGGCGGTAGCGGTCGCGGAAGGAGGAGATGTGGAAGACGACCTCGCGGCCAGAACAGCCGCGTTGTGGCACCGAGCTCGGGCCGCCCGCCTGGCGGCCGAGCGGGCGCACCAGCAGGCCGAACGAACGCGCAGCCTGTCGCGCACGAACCGCGAGCTAACGCGCCTACGCCGCCACCGCACTGCGTAGCGGCAAGAACAGCTCAGCACCCACGTGCTGCCCTACCTGCGGTGTCCGCAGGAGCTGGGGGGGTAGCTCACCAGGACGGTCGCGCGGGATCCCGGGGTCCTGGGTGACCCAGCCCCGGTGGTCCTAACCTGCGGCCACCGGGTCGCCTCTGACCCGTCAGCTCTGCCGACCCGGGATCTCCCCGGTCTCCACCAGCCGCCGGGCCACCTCCCGCAGCTTGGTGTTGCTCTCCTGCGACAGCCGGCTGAGCACCCCGAACGCCTGGTCCGGCGTGAGCCTCAGCCGCTCCATGAGGATGCCCTGGGCCATCCCGATCAGGTTGCGGGTGACCATCCCCGACCGCAGGTGCTCCTCGGTCTGGGCACTGCGCAGCGCGACCGCGGCCTGCGCGGCGAACGCCAGCCCCTCGCCGCGGGTCTCCTCGTCGAAGGCGTTCGGCTCCGGCGAGTACAGGTTGAGCGCGCCGAGGCTGTTCTCCTCCGCGTCGGTGAACAGCTGCAGCGACAGGCTGCTGCGGATGCCGGTCTCCTCGGCGACCGCCCGCGTCCAGCGGGGATACGCTCCTCGGCGGTCATGTCGTCGATCTGAAAGGTCTCGTGGTCCCAGATCGCGTCCAGGCACGGCCCTTCCTCGAGCTCGTACTGCAGCCGGTCGGCCCGCCCGGCCCGGTCGTCGGTGACCGCCGGGGTCTCCACCTCGCGGCGCTGCTTCACCAGCGACACGCTGGCCCACACCTCCCCGTCGAGGTTATGCGCGGCGGCCTCGACCACCCGCTGCAGCGTGGCCTGCATGTCCGGTTCGCTGACCAGCTCGCGGGCGATCCCGGCCAGCCGCTCGTTGAAATCCGACATCTCGGACATCCACCGCTCCTCCGCACCGTCAGCGGCCCCGCGGCCTGGACGACCCGGGGACGAACCCCTACCCCGACCGGGTCCTGCTCCATGCCGTCGGTCACCGGTATCCGTCCGGGCGGCGACATCTGACCGACGCTGAGACCGCCGCGGGGCGGCATCCGGGCGGTGCACCGCCGGGCACGGTCCCGGTCATGCTCACAACGGCGTGGTGCCCCCCGCAGCCGCCGGAGCGCCATCCGCGATGACGGTGACCCGGCAGCCGATCACCTCGGCGGCCGCGCTTGCGAACTGCTTCAGCGTCCCATAGCCGGGATCGGCGGCGGGTAGCGCGACGACGACGGAGCGGGCGGTGACCTTCACCGGCGCAGGCCGATGGTGGCCCAGCTGTCGAGCATGTCGGCGGTGGGCGGCTTCGGCGCGTCCGGCTCGGCGGAGTACCGGTCGCCGGCCGCGACCCGCTTCGCCTGACGCTCCGTCATGAGCTCCGGCAGCATCTGGCCGATCGCCAGGATGTCGGCGCAGGTGAACCACACCCCGCGCTGCTGGACCCCGTCGGGGTTGCCGCTGCGCTCGTGCGGGATGCACCGGGCGGTGACCCACCTCTTCACCCAGGTCTCCTTGACAGGATCTGCGCCACCTCGGCCCGGTCGTAGCGGCGGATGGCGGCGAGCTGCTCGTTGATCACCCTCGGACCTGTCCGACAGCCGGCACCGCGGGCAATCACCGCCGGGGCTCAGATGCCCCGGCGGCGTCGGGACGGCCGGCCCGAGCTCCGCTGCGGTCGCTGCTGGTGCCCAGGCGCTGGGGGGCGGATTGGGGCCGGGATGGGTGACCGATCGCCGGCGGCGTCGTTGACCTCGAGCAGCCAGCCGGTACCGGCGGCGGCGACCGTGACGTGCACCGGCGGACGGCCGTGCCGCAGCCCGTTGGAGGCCAGCTCCTCGAAGACCAGCAGCACCGTCTCGACGGCGTCGGCGTCGGCCGCGATGGCCAGCGGGCCGACGCGCAGCGCGGTGTGCAGCTGCCGGCGCATCGCGGTGAGCTCGGCCGCGGTGCGCGGCGCTCGGCTCCACATTGGGCCCGGGACGACGTCCCGGCGGTGGCAGCTGCTCCCACTGTGCACTCATGGCCTCCTTCCAGGGGCTGGCTGCCCTGTCCGCAGCCGGGCCGCGGCCGAGACGCCGCTGCGCCGCCCCCTGGAATTGGCCGGTCCCGTCTGCTTCGGTTCCGTGACTCGGCCGTACCCCTCGACAGCGGCGTCCACGCGTCGCGTCCGGGGTGGTGGCGACGCCGCTCGCCCGGAGGATGCTGTGGCTGTGGGCGCGGCCGGTGGGGAGGACCGGGCCCGGCGTGCCTTCGTGCGCGCAGTGGCGCGCGAACGGGACGCGATCGAGCTTCATGACCGTGCCGCGGACCTGCACGAGGCGCTGGCCGCTCGACTGGAGAAGGCCGCCGGCGCGGAGAGCGATCCCCGCGGGGTCGGGTTGAGGCAGCGGGCGGCGGTGGAGCGGGCCCTGGCCGCCGACGCGCGCCGGCGGGCCGCGGACGTGCGGCACCGACTGCGCGCCGAAGGCGTCGACTTCGACGCGGCCATCGAGCACACCGGCGCAGCGACCAACAGTGGTGACAGCAGCAGCGCTCGGCCCAGCGGCGCGTGAGGGCGCCGGGCCGGCCACCCGGCTTCTGCCCGGCAACTACCGCGGCTGAGCACGCACACCGGCGCGACGGTCGAGGCCGCGCGGAGCAGAGCCGATCGTGTGTTGGATGGCAGGGAACGTGGCGGCGACCGTGCACCCCACTGCTACGCATTCTCTGCCACATGGCCGCGACGGCGGCCGGCGACCTCAACGCTCGGTCAGGAATCCGCCCGTGGAGACAGCGAGCTCGGGGTCAACGTGAGCGTTCCGCCCGTGCACGAGCAGGCTGAGGTGAGCGACCGGGTGGAGCGAAGCCGACGGGCGTTCGACCGCGCCGTGCGGCGGGAGCGGGACCTTGTCGGTGGGTCTTGCGGCCGGGCGGGATAGCGCCGTCGCTGCAGGGTAGGGCTGGCTCATGCCGGAGCCGCCGCGCCTGCCCGACGAGATGCTCCTGCGCTACACCGACGTGCCGGAGGGACGCATCCGCACCCGCGTGCTGGGCCGGCGGCAGCCGGAGTCCCTCCCGGTCGTCGTCGTCCAGGGGATGGCGGTCTCCGACTACCTGCTCCCCGCGTGCGCGGCGCTCGGCTCGTGGACCGAGGTGCACCTGTTCGACGTCCCCGGCTTCGGCGGCAGCGGCCGGCCGACGCGGCGGCTCGACGTCCGGGGCTACGGCGAGGCGCTGGTGCACTGGCTCGAGGCCGCCGGTCTGGACCGGGCCGTCGTGGTCGGGCACTCCAGCGGCACGCAGGTGGCCGCGTGGGCCGGGGTGCTCGCGCCGGGCCGCGTTGCGGCCGTGGGCCTGGCCAGCCCGACGATCGACCCGATCGCCCGGCCGCTGCCGAAGCTGGTCTACCGCTGGCGCCTGGACGCCCGTTCACCGTCGCCCGGCCTCGAGGAGAACCACGTGCCCGAGTGGAAACGCGCCGGCATCGCCGGCGCGGCCCACCTCGTCCGGGTCCACCTCGCGGACCGGATCGAGGAGCAGGTCGGCCGCCTCCGGATGCCCGTGCTGATCATCCGCGCCGCGGACGACCGGCTGACCACCGAGCGCTGGGTGCGCGAGCTCGCCGCCTCGGCCGGCGGCGACCTCGTGACGGTCTTCGGTGCGCATGCGTTCCTGTGGCTGGATCCCGAGGCCTGGTCGCCGCCGCTGCGCGAGCTGTCGGCCAAGGTTCGTTGAGATGCGCCGCCGGGACCGCCGCCTGCGTCCGCAGGAGGCGGTCGCGTCCTTCGACTCGGCCAGCGCCTTCCTCCGGGCGCTGGCCCGTGCGCTCGACGGCGGGGACTTCCCCTATCTGGGCCAGTCGCGGCTCAAGGCGCTGCCGGTGCAGGCCAGCGCGCTGCTCCCCTCGCGCCTGCGCTGCCGGGCCTACGCGATCGCCAGCGGGCGCGAGGGGGTGGCGGTCGACCGGCTCGGGGACATCGACCTCGACGAGGTCGCCGACTGGGTGATGCAGGCCTATCCGCACCGGCGCTACCCGGCGGTGCTGATCGGCTCGTCGAACGGCGCGCTGACCCACCTGGCGGCCGCCTGCGGCATCCCGTGGCTGCCGCAGACGCTGCTCGTGCCGGTGCGCCGCCGCGGGGCCGACCCGGCGGACATGGCCGCGGCGCTCGAGTTCGGCGCGCGGCACGGCCCCGCGCTGCTGGCGCCCAACCCCCGGGTCGAGCTGCACCAGATGCAGGACGCCAACCAGGATGCGCTCAGCGGCTCGCAGATGGCGTACTTCCGGGTGAAGTGGACCGGCCTGCCACCGGCGTACCAGCGCTTCCTCGACGAGCGGCTCCAGCCGGGAGCTCCGGTCGTCGTCGTCCGGGACACCTCGACCTGGCCGGTCACCCGCGTCGGAGAGCGGCAGGTGTTCCAGGTGGGGGCGCAGGGCGGGATGACCCCCGAGGAGTACCTCGACGCACCGGGCGTTCCCGCACCCGACGGGACCGCCGCCGAGGCCGAGTGGGGGTTCGCCGAGCCACTGCTCGACGGGCTGCGCGACGCGGCGCGCCGCACCGGCCACCGGGTGGTCGAGGTCCGGTACGGCCATCCGCAGCACCCCGCCGCCGCCGTCGCCGATGTCCTCCGGTCGTGGACGCGACGCCGCGGCGGCGCGGCGCAGCGGCTGCTGGTGAGCTCGTTCGTCGTCCACGACCCGTGGCGGACGATCACGACGGGGTCCGTGCCGTTCTGGACCTTCTTCCCGGTCCAGTCGGCCGCCCGCGACCTGTCCGACTACCTGGCGTCGACGTCGTACGACGACGTCGACGTCCTGCTGTTCAGCCACGGGGTCGAATCCCGCGGCCTCGCCGACGCCGACACCTGGCAGCGCATCGCCGAGCGGGCCCGCCGCCGCGGCCGGCTGCTGGGTGTCGACCCGCGGGCGTTCCCGGCCGACTTCGCCGTCTTCGCGCGGTACACCTCCGCCCTCCGGTCCCTGCCGGACGGCGGGCTGCCGTGGTGGCCTCTGGCCGTCGACGACGCCTTGGCCGGCCTCCGCGGCACGGAGCAGCTGTCCGTCGTGGGTGGCTGACCCACGACCCGCGGCGCTTGAAGTGCCCCGCTATCCCCGGACGGGGTCGGTCAGTGGGGCAGGGTGATCATGCTGCGCGGGTGAGCTGCTGTGGACGCCAGCCGGTCTCGTGGTCGGCGGCGCTGAGGCAGCCGAGCGAACCGCCCCGTCGAGTCCGAAGACTCTGGGGACCAGCGCAGGACCGCACAGGCCCTGCCGCTCTCCCACGCGGCCTGCCCGGTGAGCCGTTCCGCACGGGGAACGCAACCGGGACCCGTGTTGCCGGAGCCGCGGCCGGCCGGATCGCCGGGCTGATCGCGCAGATGGTCGGTCAGGGCGGCTTTCCATGCGAGACGAAGGGTGAGCTGACGGTCGTGCGGGAAGCAGGAGCGGCCGACGACGGCCCTGGCACGGGGCTGCGGCGACGAGTGCGGCCGCCACGCCGACATGCACGAGCACTGCCGCGTGTGCGCTGACGCCTGCCGCCGCTGTGAGCGGGCCTGCCCCGGCCCGTTCGCCGTGGTCTCCGCCACCGGCAGGCTCAGCGCAGGCGGACCGGGCCTGCGTCGATGAGCGTGCGGAACAGCACGTAGGGCTTGCGCCGCTGGTCCTCTCCCCCGCGGTACTTGTCCTGCCGGTAGAGCTGGTTGGCGGTGACGTAGAGGTAGCCGTCGGCGGCCACGCTCATGGTGTCCGGCCACAGCAGCCGGGGATCGTGGACGAGGGTCTCCCAGCTGCCGTCGGGCAGCCGCCGGTGGATCGCGTCGTGCTCGCCGTCGGTGACGTAGAGCCGGCCGGCGTCGTCGGTCTCGAGGCCGTCGCTGACGCAGCCCTTGTCGCCCTCGTCGCGGACGGTGGCGGCGACCGCGTCGTCGTCGGCCGAGCGGTCGGCCAGCGCGTCGACCGACACGCTCCACCAGCGGCGTCCGGCCAGCGGGCAGTAGAACAGCCGGCTGCCGTCTGCCGAGATGGCGATGCCGTCCGCGCCCATCCGGACCGGGGAGGTGCTGCCGTCCGGCGAGCGCTCGCAGAACTCCTGGCCCTCGACCACCATCCGCAGGTCCGGCGGCTGGGTCGCCTTCGTACTCGGGTGCTCGTGCAGCCGCCGCCAGGACTCGCCCGACGCCAGGTCGACCACGATGACCCCGTTCGGCCCCTGATCGGAGGAGTCGGTGATGAAGGCGACACCAGCCTCCCCGCGGCGGAGGTCGAACCGGACGTCGTTGAGGTACGTCGTCGGCAGCGCGACGTCGGTCGGGAACACGATGGTCTGCACGACCTCGTCGGTGGTCAGGTCGACGCACACCAGCTTCGGGCCGCCGTGCTCGGTGGGCTGGAACATCGGGCTGCCGGTGTCGAGCACCCACAGCCGGTCGGCGGGGTCCACGACGACGCTCTGCACCGACACGAAACGCTCAGGGTCGGCGTCGCTCACGTTGTCGTTCTGCTGCTGGCTGGGGAAGGCGACCTCCGCGCCTTCCCGGATCTCCCCCACCGTGAAGCCGACGTCATCGCCCCACTTCGGGTAGCAGACGAAGACCCGGCCGGTGTGCGAGACCGTCACGCCGGTGGGCATCGCGCCGGTGAAGAGGTGGACGACCTCCAGGCCGCCGATGGTCTCGTCGACGGCCGGCTGCCGGTCCCCCGTCACCGAGCGGCGCCGGCGGCGAATGGGGCCTTGCGGTGCCCGGTCGGGGAGGACAGCGCCACGTGAACTCCTCTGGAGTCGGACGACGCACGCTCGTCTGAGCGGTCGATGGCGAGCGACCTACCCTCGAGCCCTCCGGGTACACCCCCGGTGGGTGCGTGCCGCAACCTGTCGCGGGTAGAGCGCGACCATGACCGTCGACGTCGCCCCCGGGACCGTGGCCGTGTACACCGACGTGATCTGCGCGTGGTCGACCGTGTCCCTGCACCGCTTCTACACGGCACGGTCGCGGCTCGGCCTGGACGACGCCGTGCGCGTCGACCACCGGCTCTTCCTGCTCGAGGACGTGAACCACTTCGCGATCCCGATGCGCATGCTCAACGCCGAGCTGCCGGTCGTCGGACCGCTCGAACCCGACCTGGGTATCACCCCGTGGCAGGGCCAGCCGTCGGACTGGCCGGTGACCGTGCTGCTGGCGGACGAGGCCGTGCACGCGGCCAAGGCGCAGTCGCCGGTGGCGGCCGAGCAGCTCGACATGGCGCTGCGGTTGGCGTTCTTCCGCGACAGCCGGTGCATCTCGATGCTGCACGAGGTGCTCGACGTGGCCCGCGGCTGCGACGCCGTGGACGCCGACGCACTCGCCGCGGCTCTCGACGACGGCCGCGCGCGGGGCCCGATGATGGCCGACTACCGGGCGCACGCCGACGAGGTGCAGGGCAGCCCGCACTTCTTCCTCGCCGACGGGTCCGACGTGCACAACCCCGGGATCGAGATGCACCCGGCCGACGCCGGCTACCCGGTGGTCGACGCCGACGACCCCGGCGCCTACGAGGACCTGGTCCGCCGCGCCGCCGAGGCCGCGCAGGCGGGGCCTGCGCGGTCAGCGGGCGGCTCGTCGCCGACCTGGTCGTCGAGCGGCTGCGGGCCTGGGGCGTCCCGCGGGTCTTCGGCTACTCCGGCGACGGCATCAACGCCGTCATGGGCGCCCTGCGCCGCGCAGGCGACCCGGCGTTCGTGCAGGCCCGGCACGAGGAGGCCGCGGCGTTCATGGCCGTCGGGCACGCCAAGTACACCGGTGGCGTGGGCGTCGTCCTCTCCACCCAGGGGCCGGGCGCGGTGCACCTGCTCAACGGCCTCTACGACGCCAAGCTGGACGGCGTCCCCGTGGTCGCGGTCATGGGCCAACAGCAGCGCACCGTGCTGGGCGCCGAGTACCAGCAGGAGATCGACCTGCTGTCGCTGGTCAAGGACGTCGCCGCCCAGTTCGCCCAGACGGTGACCACGGCCCAGCAGGCACAGCTGGTCCTCGACCGCGCCTTCCGCACCGCGCTGGAGACCCGCTCCCCCACCGTCGTCGTCCTGCCGCACGACGTCCAGCAGCAGCCGGCCCCCGAGCCGGAGCAGGAACACGGCGTCGTCGTCACCGCGCCCACCTGGCGGCGCGGCCGGTTGCTGCCCGCCGAGGAGGACCTGCGCGCCGCGGCCGACGTCCTCAACGCGGGCCAGCGGGTGGCGCTGCTGGTCGGTCAGGGCGCCCGCGGCGCGCAGGAGGAGGTCGTGGCCGTCGCCGACCGGCTCGGCGCCGGCATCGCCACCAGCCTGCTCGGCAAGCCCTACGTCGACGAGACGCTCCCGGCCGCCGCCGGGGTGATGGGCCATCTCGGGACGACGGCCAGCGCCGCCCTGCTCGGCGGCTGCGACACCCTCCTGCTGGTCGGCACCAACGACCCGTGGACCGAGTTCTACCCCGCCCCCGGCCACGCCCGGGCCGTGCAGATCGACGTCGACGGCCGCCACCTGGGCGACCGGTACCCGATCGAGGTGGGGCTGCCCGGCGACGCCGCCGAGACCCTGCGCGCGCTGCTGCCCCTGCTCGAGGACCGCACCGGGTCGCCCTGGCGCGCGCAGGTGGAGGACGCCGTCCGCTCCTGGCACGAGCTGTCTGCCGCACGCGCCCGCACTCCGGCGACGCCGGTCAACCCCGAGGCGGTGGTGGCCGAGCTCAGCCTCCGGCTGCCGGCCGACGCGCAGGTCGCCGTCGACGTCGGCTCGGTGACCTACTGGTACGCCCGCCAGTTGCGGCTGCCCCGTAGCGTGCCCGCGCACCTGTCGAGCACGCTGGCCTCGATGGGGTGCGCGGTGCCCTACGGCCTGGCCGCGAAGCTGGCCGTACCCGACCGACCGGTGGTCGCGCTGTCCGGGGACGGCGCGATGCAGATGCTGGGCAACGCCGAGCTGGTCACGGTCGCGCACCGCTGGCGGCAGTGGGCCGACCCCCGGTTTGTCGTCTGCGTGCTGGCCAACCGCGACCTGGCCGAGGTGACCTGGGAGCAGCGGGAGATGGAGGGCGATCCCCGGTTCGACGAGAGCCAGGCGCTGCCCGACTTCCCCTACGCCGGCTACGCCGACCTGCTCGGCCTCACCGGAATCCGGGTCGAGGACCCCGCCGAGCTCGGGACGGCGTGGGACCGGGCACTTGCCGCCGACCGGCCCGTCGTCCTCGAGGTGCGCACCGACCCCGACGTCCCCCTCCTGCCGCCCTTCCCTGCCGGCGAGCAGAAGCTCACGTCCTTCCAGGACGGCCTCGACCAGGAGGGCCCGGCGGGCGAGCGCGCCCGGCACCTGCTCGACACCTACGCGGACCACGAACGGCGCACGGGTCACTGACCCGGCCGCGGACCACAGGACCGGTCACGGCGACCCGTCGACACCCGTCGAGGGTGATGGCCGAGTGCCACATCTGGAAGCCAGCGGCCCGGGCAAGAGCTCTCACCGACGCCGCGGCGGTCCGGCCGGCGCTCCTTCACGGTCGTGTGCAGCACCGAGCCCATCGGTGCCGGCCGCCGGGGCCGTAGCCGCCGCGGTCGATTCAGCGGTGATGACGGTGCACCACCGCGTGTCCCCTCCCGCGACCGATCAGCGCCCGGCCGGCCGGCGTGTCCGGGTCCACGCCGTGCCGATGGTCGGCAACGTCCCCGTGACCGGTGGGGTGGTGGTGCCCTTCCATCGCTGACGCCTTTCACCACCGCATCGTCAACCCGATGCCTGTGAGCCGAGGGCCAGGTCCCGCCGGTCCTGGCGTCCTGGCCCTGGACGGATGGCGCTGAGCAGTGCTATCCGCCGACCCCGGCAGGAGTCAGCCGAGGGAGATGATGAGGTCGCGACAGGCGGATTCGCAGCGGCGGCACGCCTCCGTGCAGACCCGGCAGTGTTCGTGCATCTCCGCCGAGCCGTGGCACGCCGCCAGCCCCACTGGGATAGTCGCCGTCGCGACGCTCCCTGCCGGGGTCGGCTTCTGGCGGCTACGGACCCGCTTCAGCCGGTCTGGCCGGTGTCGGCGTGTGCGACGCCGACCGGCTTGGACTCCGGTGAGCCGCGCTGGCGGAGGTACACCGCGAAGATCGCCATCGAGCCGACGGCGAGCATCTCCGACTGCCAGTTCTGGAAGGACCGGTTCCAGAACTCCGCCTCGGCCAGATAGCCACCGAAGCTGACCGGGTCCTGGCGCTGACCGAGCTGCTCGCTGTTGAAGGCCGCCCAGCCGACGACGGCAGAGGCCGCCCAGGTGAGCAGGAACAGCGCTCCCATGACCCAGCCGAGCGAGCGCGAGAACAGCGCCGTCCGCAAGCCACCGGCGCGGGCCCAGGCCGGGGACTCCTCGTCGGCGTGCCGGCCGAGCTCCTGCTCCTCGTCGGTCTCCGTGCCCTCCTGGCCGGGTTCCTTGGACTCGCTGGAGCCCTTCTGGACGAACCAGACAGTGGCGAAGACGTAGAGGAAGAACTGCAGGTACTCCGACTGCCAGTTCTCCATCACGTCGACCATGAACGCCGACGACGTCACGAACTCGAGGAGCGACACGGGCTCGAGGCCGTCGGCGACCTGCCGGGCGTTGAAGTCCGCCGTCCCCGCGATCGCCTGCCCGATGAGGGTGGCGAGGAATAACGCGCCGAAGACCAGGCTGAGGGCGTTGTTGCGCAGGAATCCGTAGCTGGGCTCCTTCCCGGTCACCGGCCTGCCACCCCGAGCAGGACGGCGTAGACGATGCCCAAGAGGATCACTGCCAGATAGACCCCGAAGACCGCACGCACTCCGTTCACGGACCCTCCACCTGGCAGTCGTAGGGCGCCTCACCTCGCGGCTCGCAGCCGGCCGCGGTGATCCTCCAGCCGGCGTCGGTCTCGGTCAGAAACACGGTCTCGCCGCCGAGCCGCACTTGGGCGTCGCCGTTCCACACCTCCACCGCGGTCACCTCACCGCCGGGGCAACAGCACGTCACCGATAACCTCGGCGCAGGGCGCCGACTCGTCGGACTCGAACGTCGCCAGCGTCGCCCGCGCCAGCAGGTCGCAGCGGGCCTGCGGATCGACGACCGGGTCCTCGAACGCCGCAGCCGCCGCGCCCACGTCGTCCGCCGACGCTCTGGAGCACCCGGTCAGGACGACGGCGAGAACCCCACCGCCGATGAGCAGCGCGTGCCTGCGGACGCCCCCGGTCATTCCCCTTCGCACGATTCCTCCACAGAGCTCGAGCGGCCCGGGAAGAGCCGGGAACCCCGGCAGCCACGTTGCCTCCCGGCCTGGGCGGAACCGGTGCCTTGCGCGCTACCCGGATCCGCACCGCAACGAAACGATCATCGTCCGTGCGGGCGGTGCGCATCCTGGAAGTCGGCGAAGCCGCATGCCCACAGGCGCTGTCTCCGAGATTGCTGGCGATTGCCTCGACCCGTCCCGGCAGCTCGTCGTGCGACGGCCCCATGCCCAAGGCGTCAACGCCGTCTCTCGTACAGCCGCCCACTGATGAGAGCTGCGCCCCCCGCCCATCCGCGGCGTCGACGACCACGTCGACCCGGCCGCGGTCCTCTAAGCCCGGTGCGCATCGCCGTCCGGACCCTGCTCAGTCCCTCCGCGCGCAGCGCAGGCACGGACGACGACATGGTGGCCAATGCGGGCTCCTGACAGTCGGGGACACGACTGCCGACCAGGCTTCCCGGCGCACCGCGACAGACCGCAGCCCCGCCGGTGTGGGTCGGGAAGGCCCCAGGCCGCGGACGACGGGCGTGGTCCCGGGACTGCTCAGCGGCGCGGCTCCCTCAGAGCTGCGGTCGGATCCCCGGCTCTCGAGCCAGCGTGTCGGGCTCGAGCGACCCCTCGCCGCGGACCGCGGCCTCGGCCGGACCGTGCCGGCCGGCCGGGAGGACGGTCCTCCCCCGGGCGCCCTCGAGCTCGAGGGCCACCGCCGCGTAGAGGGCCAGCACCGCAAGCGCGAGGCCGACCCAGCCGGCCGTCGTCTTCCAGCTCGCAGACCCGGTGAGCTCGTAGGCGCCGGTGACCAGGAACCGGATGCCGGCCAGCGCCATGACGGCGGCCGGGACGAGCTTGGTCGCACCGGCGGACGCGGGGACGAACATCGAGACCCCCGCGACGATCAGGAGGACCCCGAGGCCCTGGCTGGCGGTGCCGGGCGGGGAGGTCACGGTGGTGAGGCCGACGACCGCCCACGTGCCGCTGAGGACCCCCATCCCGGTGGCGGCCACCGGGTCGCGCGCCAGGAAGCCGATGACCGCCGCGGTGAGCTGCAGCGGCACGGTCGCGACCAGTGCGGTGAGGGCGGCCACCCGGCCCTCGGTGGGCGGGATCCAGCCGAGCTGGACGGTCGCGAAGACGGTCGTGGCCAGGGCCAGGGCCAGGAAGCCGAGTGGCAGCGGTGTGGCCAGCGGTCGGAGGACGACGCGGGTCGCGGTCTGCGGAGTGGTCATCGTCAACTCACCAGGGCCTGGGTCGCGGACTCCTTGAGCTTGGCGTTGGCCCAGCGCATCTGCCGCAGCGTGTCCGGATGACAGCGCTCCGCTAGCTGCAGCAGCTCGCGCTTCCGGGCGCCCTGGGCGGCCTGGGCGAGCAGCTCCCAGTCCAGTGACACCCCGGCCGCCTCGCGGTGGATGTGCCGGAGGTCTGCCAGCAACAGCAGGCCCGGCTCGGGCCGGCGCCCGAGCAGGTCCGACGTCGCCTGCTGGACCTTCTCCAGGATCCCGGGTTCCCCCTCCGGCTCGGGGTCGAGGTCCAGGCCGTAGTCGGCGCCGATGCGGGCCAGCTCGGTGACGTGCCGCTGCGACCAGCCGGCGATGTCACGGGCGACGTAGAAGACCTCGTGGTCGGCCTTGTGCCGATCCGAGGCCGCGAGCAGGGCCCGCGCCAGGTGGTTCTCCGACCGGTGCAGCTCCTCGACCGCCAGGTGCAGCCTCACCGGGCACCTCCCGGCGCCGGCTCCTCGAGCGCCTCGGCGGCGGCGCCGCCACGGGTCTCCGGTATGCCGGCGGACACCACCGGCCGGGAGCCGGTCGTGGTGGGCGCCGGGGCGGGGCCGGTGGCCTCGGCGAGCCGGGTGACCGCGGCGGCGGCGGTCTTGAAGATCGGCTGCTTGGAGCAGGCGTCCCAGTCGGTGAGCGTGAGCTCGTTGGCCGCCCGGCCGCGGTCACCGGCGGGCTCGTGGCCGCCCGGCTCGTCCCAGTAGCCGTAGTGGAAGGGCAGGAACACCACCCCGGGCCGGATGCCGCTGATCCGCAGCCGGCCGCTGACCCGGCCGCGAGGCGTGGTCACCTCGAGCAGGTCGCCCTCGGCCCAGCCGCGGTCGCCGGCATCGGAGGCCGACATCTCCACCCACACCTCGGGGGCGGCGGCCTGCAGCTGCGGCGCGCGGCCGGTCTTGGTGCGGGTGTGGAAGTGGTAGAGCGTGCGGCCGGTGATCAGCTGGAAGGGGAACTGCTCGCTGGGCAGCTCGTGCGGCGGCAGGTACTCGGCGGCCTTCAGCACCGCCTTGCCGGTGGGGTTCAGCGCCTTGTACTCGGTCTCGTCCAGGGGTGCGCCGGTGACCAGGTCGCGGCCGTAGCTCTCGCAGTAGTCCGGCTGGGCCCAGAACTGCCCGTCGACGTAGATGCGCTCGGTGCCGTCGGGATGCTCGTCGGTGCAGGGCCACTGAATGCCGCTGCCGCCGCGCAGCTTGTCGTAGGACAGGCCGGTGTAGTCGCACGGCCGCCCGCGGCTGCACTCCTTCCAGCCCTCGAACGCACCTTCGGGATCCGACCACTTGACCAGTGGGGCGCCGTCCTTGTCCTCCAGGCCGAGCCGGTGGGCGAAGTCGATGAGGATGTCCAGGTCCGGGCGGGCCTCGCCGGGTGGGTCGACGGCCTTCTCCGACAGGTGCACGGTGCGGTCGACGTTGGTGAACGTGCCGGTCTTCTCCCCCCAGGTGGCGGCCGGGAGGACGACGTCGGCCAGCTGTGCCGTCTCGGACAGGAAGAGGTCCTGGACGACGAGGAACAGCCGCTCCTGGCTGAGCAGCTCGCGGACCCGGCGCAGTTCCGGCAGGGAGACCGCCGGGTTGGTGGCGGTGACGTAGAAGAAGCGGATGGAGCCCTCTTCGATGTAGCGCAGCTGCTGCATGATGTGCGTCGGCGGCGAGTAGTGCGGGATGTCCAGCGGATCGACGTTCCACACCCGGGCCAGGTCCTGGATGTGCTGGTCGTTGGACCAGTTCCGAAACGCGGGCAGGTCGCCGTCCGCGCCGGCCTCCCGGGTGTTCTGCGCGGTGGGCTGCCCGTTCATCTGCAGCAGGCCGCACCCGGGCCGGCCGAGCATGCCGCGCAGGATGTGCACGTTGTTGACCTGCACGGCGGCCGCGGTGGCCTGGTGGGACTGGTAGAAGCCCTGCAGCACGGTGGACACCAGCCGCTGCGCGGTGCCGATGAGCCGCGCGGCCTCGCGGATCTGCTCGACGGGGACGTCGCAGACCTCCGCGGCGAGCTCGGGTGGGTAGTCGCCGACGCGCTTCGCCAGCTCCTCGAAGCCCACCGCGTGCGCCTCGACGTAGCCGGAGTCGACCCAGCCGTTGGCCACGATCTCGTGCAGCAGCGCGTTCATCAGCATCACATTCGTGCCCGGTCGCGGCGCCAGGTGCACCGTGGCCGCCCGGGCGACCGGCGTCTCCCGCGGATCGACGCAGACGATCGCCGGCGGGTTCGGGCCAGCCAGCCGGTCGAGCACCCGGCTCCACAGCACCGTCTGCGTCTCGGCCATGTTGTGCCCGTACAGGCAGATCACGTCGGCCGAGTCGAGATCGGTGTAGGACCCCGGCTGCCCGTCCGAGCCGAAGGACTCCTTCAACGCGGCCGCGGCGGTGGCCGTGCACAGCCGCGTGTTGCCGTCGACGTGGTTGGTGCCGATGCCGCCGTGCGCGATGAGCCCCAGGGTGTAGTACTCCTCGAGGAACAGCTGCCCGGTGGTGTAGAAGGCGATCGAGCTGGGGCCACGCTCGTCGAGCAGCTCACGGCACCGGCCCGCGACCGCGTCCATCGCGGTGTCCCAGTCGCACTCCACCAGCTCGCCGTCCCGCCGGATCAGCGGCCGCGTCAGCCGGTCCGGTGAGTTGTTGGCCTGCCAGCCGAACAGGTCCTTCGGCCCCAGCCGACCGTGGTTCACGCGGTCCACCGCCCGGCCGCGGACGCCGACGATCCGGCCGTCCTTGACCGCCATGTCGTAGGCGTCCCCGTTGGAGTGCAGGATCGACGCAGTCTGGACCCAGCGGTCCACGTCGTCCTCGGTCAGCCCATCGGCGAGGTAGGAGTCCACCCGCGTCGGCCAGGTCTCCCCCGGCCCGTACGGCGTCCGTGTCCCCCAGGGCTCGGCGATCCGGTCGATCCTGGGCACGGCGGTCCTCCTGCCGGACGGGTTGGGTGCCCGCCGAGTCTCACCGCCGGTCCGGCTCACCGCAGCCTGGAGTACGCGTGCTCGGGCGCGGGTCGCACCACTGCGGGACGCTCCCAGCGTGCTGACCGAAGCCCCGGGGGGGTCCTCCCGGTGAACTCCAGGAGACCCAGGCGACGCAGTGCGGTGCGTGCGATCACCGCACGGCTGCGCGGGGCTCTCTGGCCCATCCCGGTCGTCGCGGTCGTGATCGCGGTCGGCGTCGGCATCGGGCTGCCGGCGGTGGACGGACTGCTCGAGAGCCGCGGCTCAGGGCATCCCCTGACCTTCGTCTTCGGCGGCGGGCCGTCGGCGGCACGCGACCTGCTCGCAGCGATCGCCGGATCGCTCATCTCCGTGACCGGGCTGATCTTCTCGCTGACCGTCGTGGCCTTCCAGCTGGGCAGCAGCCAGTACTCACCCCGGCTGCTGCAGACCTTCGCCACCGACCGGGTCGTCCAGCTGACCCTGGCACAGCTGACGGCCACGTTCGTGTACGCGCTCACCGTCCTGCGGACCGTGCGCACCGAGAGCGCCACCGAAGGGGAGACCGCGTTCGTCCCACGTCTGTCGATCACCGTGGCCTACGTGCTGACGCTCGGCAGCGTCCTGGCCGTGGTGCTGTTCCTCGGGCACCTGGCCCGTGCCCTCCGGGTCGAGACGATGCTCCGCGACGTCCACGAGGAGGCCGGGGCCACCCTCGACCGCGAGCTGGCTGATGACCGCGAACACCCATCGCCGCCCGTCCGGCTGCCTCCCGGACCCGGGATCCCGGTCGCCTCCCCGTCCAGCGGCTTCATCGTCGACCTGGACGAGGAACGCCTGGTGTCCGCTGCGGCGGGCTCCGACGTCATGGTCCTCCTGGCCGCCCGGATCGGTGACTCCGTGGTGGCCGGGACACCTCTCGCGCACGTCTGGCCCAGGGACGGCGTCCGCGAACCCGACACAGCGGCGTTGCAGGAGGCCCTGGGCCGCTCGGTACGACTGGACTTCGAGCGCTCCCCCACTCGCGACATCGCCTACAGCCTGCGCAAGGTCGTCGACATCACCGTCCGTGCGCTGTCGCCCGGCATCAACGACCCCACGACGGCCGTGCACTCCCTCTCCCATGCCTCGGCGCTGCTCGGTGACCTCCTCTCCCGGCCGCTCGGACCGGACTGCCGCACCGACGGCGACGGGATCGTGCGCCTGATCGTGCCGCAGTGGACCCCCGACGACCTGGTCGACCTCGTCCTGGAGGAACCCCTCCACTACGCCTCGGGTCAACCGGCCGTCCTGCGCCGCATCGCCGCCCTGCTGCGGGAGGTCGCGTGGCGCGCGCCCCGGGGCGTCCTGGACCACACGCTGCGCGACCGGCTCCGTTCCGTCGTGGACCTCGCCGCGGAGTCCACCCGGATCACCGCGTCGGAGCGCCGCACCTGGAAAGAGGCGCTCGACTCCGCCCTCACCGGGGTGTGGCCCGCTGAACGACCGGGCTGACCCGGATCGGCTGGCTGGCCGCGGTGACCGGCGTGGTCGTGCTCACCGGCAGCCGGCTCCTCTGCGTCGGCGGCGCCGATGACCGCTACGGCCCCGCCCCGCACGAGACCGCCCTCGCCACCGTCACCGGCCAGCCGCTGACCGCCGACGCAGGACTCGCCCGGATCCTCGAGGTGGTCCTGGCCGTCTGCTCGGTCGCGGTGTCTCCACCCGCGCGCAGCCCTGGGCGCCTACTTCCGTCAGGACCGGCACCGGCCCGGTGCCTCGCCGGAGCTGTTGGCGGCTGCGGCATCGAACCGTCCAGCAGCGGGCACGGGAAGCTCGTGAAGACGGACCTCGTCCTGCTCGCCGGCGGGCTCATCGCGCTCGGCGTCGCCGCCCTGTCCGAGCGCCTGCGGCGGCTGCCGGTCTCCGAGCCGCTGCTCGGCCTGCTCGTGGGCGTCGTCCTGGGCCCGTCCGTCGCCGGCCTGCTCGACGTGCGGCCGCTCACCGAGGACCACACCTGGCTGCACACCGCCACCCGGATCCTCCTGGCCATCTCCGTGATGGCGGTGGCCCTGCGCTACCCCCTGGGGGCGGTGCGGTCGCGGGTGTGTCCGGTGCTGATCCTCCTGGCCGTCGCCATGCCGCTCATGGCCCTGATCACCGCCGGCCTGTCGGCGTGGGTGCTCGGCGTGGGACTCGGCGCCGCAGCGCTGCTCGGCGCGGCGCTGTGCCCGACCGACCCGGTCCTCGCGTCCAGCGTCGTCACCGGAGGCCCGGCGGAGGAGGACCTGCCCGCCCGGGACCGGCAGATCCTCTCCCTGGAGTCCGGCGCCAACGACGGCCTGGCGCTGCCCCTGGTGCTCGCCGCCGTCGCGATCGCCGGCCCCCTGACCGGCGCCGAGGCCGCGCTGGAGTCACTCTGGCAGGTGGCCGGGGCCGTCGTCGTCGGGCTGGTCACCGGGTGGCTGGGCGCGCGGGCGCTCAGGGCCGGCGAGGACCACGGCTCCACCGACCCCGGCCCCCTCGCCCTGTTCACCGCCGTCCTGGCCCTCACGGTGCTCGGGCTGTCCGGGCTGATCCACGTCGACGGCGTGCTGGCGGTGTTCGTCTGCGGGCTGGCCTTCAACGGCGTGAGCACCGGCTCCGAACGGACGTCGGACGTGCCGATCGACGAGGCCGTCAACCGCTTCCTCGTCCTGCCGCTGTTCATCGGCGTCGGTGCCGCGCTGCCGTGGGCGGCCTGGGTCGACCTCGGCTGGCGCGGACTGCTCCTGGCCGGAGCCGTGCTCCTGCTGCGCCGGGTGCCCGTCCTGGTGGCTCTCCGTCCCCCGCTGCGGCTGGGCTGGCCGGACGCGCTCCACCTGGGGTGGTTCGGGCCGATCGGTGTCTCGGCGCTGTTCTACCTCGCGCTGGAGGCCAAGCGGCTCGGCGCCGACCCCACCGTGCTCGCCGCCGGCAGCCTCGTGGTGGTGGCCAGCGTCGTCGTCCACGGGGTGACCGCCGCACCGGGCCGGGCGGCCTACCGGGCCGCCACCCGGCACGAGGGCCAGCCCGCCACGTCGGCCGCCCCCGGCCGGTCCCACCGGCGGGGATGAGCCCCGACCTCATCGCGCGCGGGCGAGCTCCTGCCCGTGGTCGTCCGCGTACGCCGAGGCGATCGCCCTGGCCGGGCCACCGACGTGGAGGAACTGCTCGTCCACCACGTGCAGGTAGTCCCCCACCGCGGTGTCCAGCAGCTCCCCGGCGTAGCGCGCGTCCGCACCGAGTGTGCGCTGGGCGTGCTCGCTCAGGTGCAGCGCCACCCCCAGCATCGCCGGCAGGGAGGCCTCGGGATCGCCGTCCCGGAAGTAGTAGGTCTCGGCGTACTGGGTCAGGTCGACCCGCAGCTGCGCGAGCCCGACCGCCAGGTCCTCCAGGAGGGGCGCGGCCATCGCCGACTGGGGGTCGGCCACCAGCCCGAGGGTGTCGACCCGGCGCAGCAGCGACAGCCGCACCGCCAGCGCACGGCGCCGGGTCAGCGCCGGGTACACCTGCAGCACCCACGAGACCGCGGCCGTGATCAGCCCGAAACCGACGAGCGCCTGCACCGGCACCGCGATCCGCAGCCAGTCCGCCGCCGGGACGATGTCACCGAAACCGAGCGTCGCCAGGGTGACCGTGGACAGGTAGACGGCGTCTAGGAACCCGGCCCGGGACGCGGGGTCCAGGCCGCTGCCGAAGACGAACCCGCCCGGCAGGTGCGGCCAGTACACCAGCGCCCACCCCAGCAGGATCAGCAGCACCCAGGCCAGCACGACCACGACCATCGCCAGCGGCCCGACCAACGCTCCCAGCGCCCGACGCCGACGCCCGATACGCCACACCGTCGCCATGAGCCGCCGACTGAGCCCACCGCGGCCGGTGGGGTGCCAGATCGTGTGGAAGATGTCGCGCAGCGCCACGAACACCAGCGCTGCGCCGACCGCGGTCACGAACCATCCCAGGACACCCGTCACCCGCCGAGCCTGCCAACTGTCGGGCGCGACGCGGGTAGAGGGCCGGCATGTGGTTCGACTCCTGGTCCGACATCGTCCGGATCCTCGCCGTCGGGGCGGCGGCCTACCTCGCGCTCGTGGTCCTGCTCCGGGTGTCCGGCAAGCGGACGCTGGCCAAGCTCAACGCCTTCGACTGGGTGGTCAGCGTGGCCTTCGGCTCGACCCTGGCCACCATCCTGCTCAGCAGCGACGTCTCGTGGAGCGAGGGAGCCGTCGCTCTGGTCCTGCTCGCGGCACTGCAGTTCGTGGTCGCGCGGACGACGACCTGGCTGCCGGGGGGCCGCAGCGTGGTCACCGCCCGACCGACCCTCCTGCTGCAGGACGGCCGGCCCGTCCCCGGAGCGCTCGACCGGCAGCGGATCACCATGAGCGAGCTGCACCAGGCCATCCGCGCCACCGGTTCCGGGGACCTCTCCTCGGTGGCCGCCGTCGTCCTGGAGACCGACGGGTCCCTGAGCGTCATCTCCACCCAGCGGGCGGGGAACCGGTCGGCGCTCGAAGGGGTGGCGGGAGCAGCCGAGGGCGGGCAGTGACCGCACGGTGAAACGGGAGCAGGTGGTGTGAGACCGCAGGCGCGGCCACGTGTCCGGACCGACCGATCGAGTCGCGGACGGCCCGCCCGGCCTGACCACCGCCGAGGTCCCCGCCTACTACCGGCTCGGCCGCACCGCGGGCTACCGGCTGACGAAGTGGCTGGCGCCGCTGCAGTGCGCACCCGGCCGCTGGCGGCTGGCCGAGCTGCAGCAGCTGGACTCCGACCGCGCGGCGGCTGCTCTCCGCGTCCTGCTGACCGGCGACACCCCGGAGCTGGATGCCGGTGCGTACGTTCACCGTCGTGCTGCAGCACCGAGCCCGTCGGTGCCGGATCGTGTTGTCCACGATCTCCATCACCGTGATCGACAGCAGTCCGCGGCGAACGCCACCCCGATCGCCGCCCCCAGGGCCAGCCCCGACTACAGCACCGGCACGATCGTGAACGAGTAGCCGAAGACGAACGCCAGCGCGATGGCCGGCACGATGGTGGCGAAGTCCGACCAGCCCAGCGACCGTGCGATGACCATGCCGCGCACCTCACCGATCGCGCAGCCGGTGAGGCAGTGCACGGTCGCGGTGACCGCGACCCGGTCCAGCTCCCGGCGCCGGCCAGCGTGTCCCGGTCCACGGCCGTGCCGTTGGTCGGAGACGTGCCCGTGACCGGTGGGGTGGTAGTGCCTCTCCTCCTCCACGCCTTCTCGCCACGGCATCGACGACCCGATGCCTGCCAGCCGAGGGCCAGGTCCCGGCGTCCTGGCCGTGGGCGGACGGTGTTGAGCAGTTCTTCCACCCAACCCCGGCAGGAGTCAGCCGAGGGAGGTGATGAGGTCTTGGCAGGCGGATTCGCAGCGACGGCACGCGTCCGCGCAGACCCGGCAGTGCTCGTGCATCTCGGCGTGCCGAGCGCACTCGTCCCCGCATGCCTTGCACGCAGCGGCGCAGGCTTCGAGCACCGCGCGGGTGAGGTTGGCGTCGTAGCCGGTGTGCCGGGACAGCACCCGGCCGGTGGCGTCGCAGACGTCGGCGCAGTCGGCGTTGGTCCGGATGCACGTGGTCAGGTCGGCGACCGAGTCCTCGGACAGGCAGGCGTCCGCGCACGCGGTGCAGGCCTGGGCACACTCGAAGCAGGCCTCGATGCAGGCGCGGAGCTTCTCCCGGTCCACCCCGCCGAGGTCTTTCGGGTACGTGTCGAGCATCTGCGCGGCGACGGTCATGGGGAAGCCTCCTTCGGTGCCGGCGGTGCGACGGCGCGGTGCCGCCGGCGACGTCCGCCGACCGGTGCGCCATCCGGATGCCCGTACGGGCGTGCGGAGGAAACAGGTGACTGGTGGGTATGGGCGTGTCGTGACCGAGACGAGCCATAACCACCCGGTGGATCCGGTCCGGGTGGCCGCCGCCCGGGCCCGGCTGCCCTCGGCGGCCGACGCCGAGCGGATGACCTCGCTGCTGGGGCTGCTCGCCGATCCGGTCCGCGCCCGGCTGCTCTACGCCCTGGACGTCGCCGAGGAGCTGTGCGTCGGGGACCTGGCGATGGCGCTGAGCGTGACCGAGGACCAGGCCAGCTACGGACTGCGCGTGCTGCGCGGCGCGGGACTGGTCAGCCGCCGCAGGGAGGGCCGCACCGCGTTCTACCGGCTGGCCGAGGGCTTTCCCGAGCCGCTGCGGGAGCACTGCCTGCGCCAGCTGGTCCAGCTCAGCCGCGCGCCGGTCGACGAGGACGACGCCTAGTACTGCAACGGCGCTCGTAGCGGTCGCTGTCCGGCAGCGGCGGTGGGTGATGCGGGTTCGGGCGGGGCGTCGCCGCCAGCCGGACCGGTCGGCGTCGTGGAGTCACCGCCGGGGCTGCCATGTCGATGACCCGATGCTCAGGCCGGGTGGCTGGTGACCAGGGATGCGTAGACGACGATGTTGTCCAGGTAGCTGCCCGAGCGGTCGTCGAAGACGCCGCCGCAGGTGACCAGGCGCAGTGCGGCGTGGCCGGTGTCGCCGTAGACCTCGTCGGTCGGGAACCGCGACTTGAGGTAGCTGACGACGCGGTCGACGCTGAAGACAGCGGTGGTGCCGTCGGCACGGGCGACGTCGACGGTATCCCCGGGCCGCAGCGCGCCGAGTTGGAAGAACACGCCGGCCCCGTGCTCGGCGGAGTCGACGTGGCCGAGGATCACGGCGGGACCGAGCTCTCCCGGCGTGGGCGAGTGGCGGTACCAACCGGCAGGAGCGTCCTCGCTCAGCGGCGGGACCTCGACCGTGCCGTCGGGGTCGAGACCGAGCTGCAGCAGGCCGGTGGTGACGTCGATGGCCGGGATGTCGAGCCGTGTGGGGGTGGCGGCGGGCAGCGGAGGCACGGCGTCCGCTGCCGCTTCGGCCTGGATCCGCGGCCCACCGCGTGCGGTCGAGGAGTCGGGTACCGCCGGGGCCGTGGCTGCTGCGGCTGGCGTCGGCTGAGGTGCGCGGACCTGCGTCCCCACACCGAGGAGCACGAGGCCGGTACCGGCCAGGACGAGCAGCGCGGCCAGCCCGACCGCCAGGTGCCGGGCCTGACCGCGCTGCTCGTTCCTGGGCACGTGCTGGTCGACCTGCGATCAGCTCTCGGCGGAGCTACGGCGGCGGAGCGCGAGCAGGCCGCCGGCAGCACCGGCGACGACCAGGCCGGCGCCGGTGGCGATCAGGTCACCGTTCTGCAGACCGGCGGTACCGCCACCGCCGGTCTCGGCCGCACCCGCGGGCACCTGGGACACCTGCTGGCCGCTGAGCTGCTCGCGCAGCTCGTTCATGGTCGCCAGCTGCCGCAGCTGGCCGTCGTGGATCTTCTGCTCGATCGCCCGGGCCTGGTCACTGGTGGCGCCGGGCAGCGCGGTGTCGGCCATCATGATCGCCGCCATGTGGTGGCTGCTGAAGACGTCGAGCCACCGCTTGTCGAACGCCTCACCGCTGAGTTCCCGCAGCTCGGCCATCTCCTGCTCGTTGAACGTCATGAGCGGCTCCTCCATCTCATGGTCCTGCGAGCCGGCCGCGGCGATCGCCTCGAGAACGGGCAGATCCGACTGCTGCGACTGCTGACCCTCCTGCGCCACCTGCCGGACGCCGGAGGTGGTCGCCTTCTCGATCGCCATCTGCGTCAGCTCGATGCCCGTCTGGTGGTGCGGGACCATCATCGCGGCGAAGCGGACGTCGGTGGCGCTGGCGTTCTCCACCTGCGGCGCGGAGCTCGGCGCGGCCGAGGACGTCGGCGCCGGCGCCTCGTGGCTGTCGGCTGCCGCGTGCGGCAGCGCCCCGGCGCCGACCAGCAACCCCGTCCAGGCGGCGACGCCGACGGTTGCCACGGCCAGCCGACTGCCTCGGGGCGACGGGATTGATCGGGTGGGGTACGAGTTCACGAAGCACTCCTCGGTGTTCGGCACCGGCCCCGTCACCTGGCGACCGCGTGCGTGACGGCCGCTGCTCGGCCGCCGCGTCCGCATACCCGTCGGTCCACCTCCGAGCAGCCGGGAGGCGACGGACCACACTTGCCGCGGCGGGCCATCACCCTGCACTCGCGCTATTGCGGTCTCAGTAGTTGGTGTCGAGAAGCCGGGTCCGCGAGAGGCAGAGATCGGGCGTCGCTGGAGCCAGAGGTGGATCGTCGCGCGGAGTGCGGCACCCGCCGTCCGGGTAGGACCGCGGGACGGAGCACCCCACGTTCTCCAGCGGCACACGCCGAGAGAGTGAGACGCCATGACCGCGAGCACGGGCAACCAGGACGTCGTCGACATCCTCACCACCGACCACCACGAGGTCCTCGCCCTCGTGGAGCAGATCCCGACCGCCGACGCCGCGCAGCGGCGCGACATGGTCGACACCGTGATCGCCGAGCTGATGCGGCACTCGGTGGCCGAGGAGATGTACGTCTACCCGGCCATGCGGGACCACCTGCCCGACGGCGAGAGCAAGGTCCAGCACGACATCGAGGAGCACCAGCAGCTCGAGGAGGTCATGAAGGAGCTCGAGGGCATCGACGCCGCGGACGCGCGGTTCGTCGAGATCCTGGGACGGCTGGAGGCGGTGCTGCGCGACCACGTCTCCGACGAGGAGAGCGAGCAGTTCCCCATGCTTCGCGCCCGGCTGTCGACCGAGCAGCTCCTGGAGCTCGGCCGGAAGGTCGAGACGGCGAAGAAGGCGGCCCCGACCCGCCCCCACCCGGCGGCCCCGCACAGCGAGCTGTTCCACAAGCTGGTCGGGCCGGGGGTTGGCATGGTGGACAGGCTGCGCGACAAGCTGACGGGCCGGTCCACCAGCGCCTGACCTGCGCCGGGTCCGGACCGTTTCAGCAGAGGTCGGCGGGAGGCCGGTCCAAGGCTGGCTCGCCGCCGATCTCCCTGCTCCGGCCGACGAAGCGATCTGTGCCAGTTGGAGGCCGACGCCACCCACGCGACATCCCCGGCGGCCTCGGGGAGCTCAGGAGGGACGCGGTGACCGACGCGGCGGACAGCGAGGACGACGGGCGCATCTCCTGGGAGGCACCCCTGCGGACCGCTCGGGCCCAGGCCGCTGCTCTGACCTCGACCACCGATGCGGTCTGCCGGGTGGACCGCGAGTGGCGCTTCACCCTCGTCAACGCCGCCGCCGAGCGGCTGCTGGGCCGCCCCGCGTCCGACCTGGTCGACCGCAGTGTCTGGGACGTGTTCCCGGACTGGGTCGACCGTGACCTGTACCGGGCGCTGCACGAGGCCGTCGCGCACCGCGTGCCGGTGAGCTTGTTCACCCTCGAGGCGCGGTGGCAGCAGTGGTTCGAGGTCCGCGCCTTTCCCGACGCCACCGGGCTGTCGGTCTTCTTCCGGGACGTCGACGAGTTCCGCCGGATGGCTCAGGAGCAGGCCGCGCGCACGGAGCTGCTGCGCGCCGCGCTGGAGGTCTCCCCCGCCGCCACCGTGCTGCTGGACACCGACGGCACGATCCTGGGCACCAACCGGCAGTGGTTCGCCTTCGGGGAGCGCATGGGGGAGGCCCGGGAGCTGCGCGCCCCGGGCGCCAGCTACCACGACGTCTTATCGCGCCACATCACCCCGTTCGACGCCCGGACCATCCACCGCGGGCTCGACGCGCTCGCCGCCGGTAGCGAGGACAGCTTCGCCCACGACTGCGCCGTCCCGGTCGAGGGCAGCCTGGTCTGGTTCCACGTCCAGGCCTCGCGGGTGGACGACGCCGGGCGGATGGTGGTCATCCACACCGACATCACCCACCGGGTCCAGGCCGAGGAGGCCGCGCTGTGGCGGGCCCGGCACGACCACCTGACCGACCTGCCCAACCGCGCCTATCTGCACGAGCTCGTCGCTGGAGCGCTGCGGCGGCCGGGGCGCGGGCCGGTCACGGTGCTGTTCATGGACCTCGACGGCTTCAAGGCCGTGAACGACTCCCTCGGCCACGAGGTGGGTGATGAGCTGCTGCGCCACGTCGCCGCCCGGCTGAGCTCCCGCACCCGCGGCGACGACGTCGTCGGCCGGCTGGGCGGGGACGCGTTCGTGGTCCTGGCCCACGACTGCGATCCGGAGGGCGGCATCGCCCTGGCCGAGCGGATGCAGACCGCGTTCGACTGCCCCTTCGTGATCGGCGACGCGCAGCTGTCGCTGACCGCCAGCATCGGGATCGCCACCTCCGCGACCGAGCACCAGACCCCCGAGCAGCTGATCCGCCAGGCCGACACGGCGATGTACGGGGCCAAGACCGGCGGCCGCGACCGCACCCACGTCGCCACCCGGGGGCGGCCGCAGTCGGCGCGGCACCGCCCGCGCGCCGGAGCCGGCCTGGACCGGGCGATCGCGGAGGACCAGCTGCGGCTGCTCTACCAGCCGTTCTTGGACCTGGAGTCCGGTGCGGTGGCCGGGTGGGAGGCGCTGCTGCGATGGGACCACCCTGAGCAGGGGATGCTGGCACCGGAGGCCTTCCTCCCGCTCGCGGAGGAGGCCGGCCTGATCGGCCCGCTCACCCGCTGGGTGCTCACCACCGCCAGCACCGCGGGGGCGCGGTGGGCCGCCGCCGGATGGCCCGCCCTGGTGACCGTCAACATCCATCCCCGGCTGTCCTCCGCCGTGTCGCTGGTCGATGACGTCGCCGCGGCCCTGGCCGCCTCCGGGCTGCCGGCATCCCGGCTCGGCCTGGAACTTCCCGAAGCCGGCCTGGCCGAGGACCCGGCACGGATCGCCGACCAGCTCCACCAGCTGCACTCGGCGGGGGTGGGAGTGCTCATCGACGACTTCGGCACGGGCGGTGCACCGCTCGGCCGGCTGCTCACCCTGCCGATCACCACCCTGAAGCTGGACCCCGGCCTGCTCGCCGACGAGCCGGAACCCGCCATCGGCGCTCGGCGTGGCGCTCTGGCGGCACTCGTCGCCCTGGCCGCCGCGATGGGCGCCGGCACCCTCGCCGAAGGCATCCAGACGCCACAGCAGCTGGCCCGCGCCCGGGCCGCGGGCTGCCGCCACGGCCAGGGGCACCTGCTCGCCGTTCCGATGCCCGCCGACCGCGTCCTCGACTGGCTCACCGCACACGACGTCGGCGATCAGCGCCCACCGGCCCGTGGTGGTCGGTAACACCCCAGGTCGCGCGGTGGCCCACGGCCACCCCCGCCGGCAGCGGCCGGCAGGCGAGCCTGCGCCAGACCATCCGCGCCACCGGCTCCGGCGACCTGTCCTCCGTGGCCGCCGTCGTCCTGGAGACCGACGGCTCCCTGAGCGTCATCCCCACCCAACAGGCGGGAGACCGGTCGGCGCTCGAAGGCGTCGCCGGAGCCACCGCACACGGACAGTGAGCGCAGCAGCGAGGAAGCCTGGCGAGACGACCGCGCCGCTCAGACCTGACCGGCCCGTCTACCGCTGTCACCCAGGGGACGACCCAGCTTGGCCAGGCAGTGTGAACGACCGACGCCGGTTCCGCCGACGCCATCCGCGCCCAGGAGACCGGCGCCTTCCCCGCTACTTCGGTACCACGCACCTCGGCGCCATCGGCGGCGTGGTGGCCGCGGTCAGCGTCGGCTCCACCGCCCATCGCCTCATCCGCGGCCACGACGCGACTGGCGGATAGCCGATGCCCGTCGTCCCGACGCCGGCGGACCCATGCCCGCGCGGACGACACCGCCCCGAACAGTGATGAACGGCTCACCGCTCAACCCTGACGTCAGGGACGAGTTCCCGGCAGACTGTCGGTGACCCCGGCGACGCCGTCCCTCCGCGCCGATGAGCCGCAGTCGGCAGATCCTGACCGACATCGCCGCACGCCAGCGCTGCGCACCCTTCGGCGCACCGACGCGCCACCCCTGACTCGGCACTGCCTGCGGTGCTGCCCACCCGCGCCGGCGACGGCGCACCGAACGAGACGGATCCATGTCCTCAGCTGTCGCTGCCCCGCGCACGCCCCGCTTCGGCGGGCCGGCGTGGCTGTCCCCGAAGGTCGCCCGCACCGAGGTGCTCGCCGGCCTGGTCGTGGCTCTCGCGCTGATCCCCGAGGCGATCAGCTTCTCCATCCTGGCCGGGGTCGATCCCCGGGTCGGCCTGTTCTCGTCGTTCGTCATGGCGGTGGTGATCGCGTTCACCGGCGGCCGCCCGGCGATGATCACCGCGGCCACCGGCGCCATCGCCCTGGTCGTCGCGCCGCTGGTGCGTGACCACGGTCTGGAGTACCTGCTCGCCGCCGTCGTCCTCGGCGGGATCTTCCAGGTGCTGCTCGCCATCGCCGGGGTCGCGCGGCTGATGCGGTTCATCCCGCGCAGCGTGATGGTGGGCTTCGTCAACGCGCTGGCCATCCTGATCTTCACCGCGCAGCTGCCGCAGCTGATCGACGTGCCGTGGCTGGTCTACCCGCTGGTCGCCGCCGGCCTGGCGATCATCTTCCTGCTGCCGCGGCTGACCACCGTCGTTCCCGCGCCGCTGGTGTCGATCATCGTGCTCACCGGCCTGACCGTCGCCGCCGGGTTGACCATCCCGAACGTCGGCGACGAGGGCGAGCTACCCGACAGCCTGCCGTTCCTCACGCTCCCGGACATCCCGGTCAGCTGGGAGACGCTGACGATCATCGCCCCCTACGCACTCGGCGTCGCCTTCGTCGGGCTGATGGAGTCGCTGATGACCGCCAAGCTGGTCGACGACCTCACCGACACCCACTCCGACAAGACCCGCGAGTCCTGGGGCCAGGGCGTGGCCAACGTGGCCTCCGGCCTGTTCGGCGGCATGGGCGGCTGCGCCATGATCGGGCAGACGATGATCAACGTGAAGTCCGGCGCCCGCACCCGGCTGTCGACCTTCCTGTCCGGCGCCTTCCTGCTGGTCCTCGTGGTAGCGCTGGGCGACGTGGTCGCGATCATCCCGATGGCCGCCCTCGTCGCGGTGATGATCTTCGTGTCCATCGCCACCTTCGACTGGCACAGCCTGCGCACCCTCCACCGGATGCCCCGCAGCGAGACCGCGGTGATGCTCACGACCGTCGTCGGAACGCTGGTCACCCACAACCTCGCTATCGGGGTGGGCGCCGGCGTGCTGGTCGCCTGCGTGCTCTTCGCCCGCCGGGTCGCCCACCTTGCCGAGGTCACCAGCGTCACCGACCCCGACGGCGGAACCCGCGTCTACTCGGTAACCGGAGCGCTGTTCTTCGCCTCCAGCAACGACCTCTACGCCCAGTTCGACTACGTTGACGACCCGCAGCACGTGGTGATCGACCTGTCCCGCGCCTCCGTCTGGGACGCCTCCACCGTCGCCGCCCTCGACGCGATCACCCACAAGTACGAGAAGCGCGGCAAGAAGGTCCAGATCGTCGGCCTGAGCGGACACTCGGCCGACCGGTACGAGCGGCACACCGGCCAGCTGGCCGGAGCCCACTGATGCGTGGCACGGCGGCGGCCGAGGCGGCCAGCGAGACGACCGGGACGTCGCGCAGCGCGCTGGTGCAGATCGGCCAGGTCGCCGAGCGCACCGGGCTGAGCCTGCGCACCATCCGCTGGTACGAGGAGGAGGGCCTCGTCGTCCCCACCGCGCGCACCGAGGGCGGGTTCCGGCTCTACAGCACCGACGACATCGCCCGCCTCGAAGTCATCAAGCGGATGAAGCCGCTCGGCTTCGCCCTGGAGGAGATGCGCGAGCTGCTCGGCCTCCTGGCCGACCTCGACGCCGGCACCGGCGACCGGGCGCAGCTGCTCGACCAGCTGCGGATGTTCCACGAGGCGGCCACCGCCCGGGTCACAGCACTGCGCGAGCAGCTCGCCGTCGCTGAGGGCTTCGCCGACAGCCTCACCGGACACCTCGACGCCCGGCGCTGACGGCCCGAAGAGCACGATGCCCTTCGCAACGCCGCACGCCGTTGATGTCCCGACCGTCTCCGGCACAAAGGCACGTGGAAGGCACGGCGTAGGACAAAGAGCCTTCTGACCAGCGAGAGAGGTGTCAGGATCCAGAGCCTTCCAAGCTGACTGTGCGGGTTCGATTCCCGTCACCCGCTCCACCGCGGCGTCGCGGGAACCGTTCACCGGTGCCCCGCGACACCGTTCTACGTCCGGGGTCTGCGGTGCCGCCATGACTCTTTGTGCGAACGAGGCCCTCCGTCAGGCCCGGCGCGGGTCAACCCAGTGCCTCAACCGTGGGGATGCATATCGCTCCTCGGACACCGGCTGAAGCACACCCAGTGTCGCTGAGCCTCGCTGTTGGCGCTGTGCATCCTGGGACGTTCCCATTCGCACGCACCGCCCGGGTCCCTGCCCGTGACCACGCCGGCAGCGGAGCGTCGGGTCTGCACGGACAGATCAGCGGGTGCGGCGGTCAGCACGGCATGACCGAGGCTCCGGCAGCACACCTTTACTGACTCATCCCCAGGAAGTGACCTGCCGGTGACGGCCCGACGGTGACACTCCCGGATGCAGTGCGTCACGAGTGGCTGCCCCGGCGGGTACAGCCGACGGACCCCGAACCCGAGCTGACACGCCCTGCGGTAGCGGCCTCGAGGAGGACCGGTGAAGGGAGCGCAGACCAAGTAGCTCTCGGCGGCTGCGGACTACCTGGCCCCCGACGGCTCGGAGGTCCGCCTCCTCGTGGAGGGCGCTCGCGGCGGGTTGGCGCACTTCACCCTCTCTGCCGGAACCGTCTCCCGTGCGGTGACGCACCGCACCGTCGAGGAGCTCTGGTACGTCGTGAGCGGGTCCGGGGAGATGTGGCGCCGGCCGATGTCGACGACGCCTGAAAACTGACCCCCTCGCGACGGTCGAAAACTGACCCTCTCCCGAGACCCTGGCTCGATCCGAGTCGGGGAGGGACGAGGTGTTGTCCGTGGAGGACTGGGCGGAGATTCGCCGGCTGCATCGGGCCGAGGGGTTGCCGATCAAGCAGATCGCGCGGGTGCTGGGCGTGTCGCGGAACACCGTGCGGGCGGCGTTGCGCAGTGTCGAGCCGCCGAAGTACGAGCGGGTCGGTCAGGGGTCGATCGTCGATGAGGTCGAGCCGCGGATCCGCGAGCTGCTGCAGGCGTTCCCGGCGATGCCGGCCACGGTGATCGCCGAGCGGATCGACTGGTCCCGGTCGATGACCGTGCTCAAGAAGCGGGTGGCCGAGCTGCGCCCGGTCTACCTGCCACCGGATCCGGCTTCCCGCACCGCCTACGTGGCCGGCGAGATCGCCCAGTTCGACCTGTGGTTCCCGCCGATCACGCTGCCGGTCGGCTTCGGCCAGACCCGCCCGGCCACGCAGCTGCCGGTGCTGACCATGGTCTGCGGCTACTCCCGCTGGGCGGCCGCGGTGCTCATCTCCTCCCGCGCCGCGGAGGACTGAACCGCCCCGGGTCCAGTGGAGGCTCTGGGATGCCCGGGTCTGCACCAACCGGCGTCACTCAGCAGATCCGGCTTCCGGCCGCCACGGATGCAGGCGGCCCCGCAGTGGCGTGTACTGGCTGTCGCGGTGCTCCACACCGGCCAGGGATGTCACCGGCAGGTGGCGCTTGCCAGTGCCTCGTATCCAACGGCCGGTACACCAACGGAGCATCATCGAGAGCGCCTTTGGGGGACAATCCTCGACGATGGGTGAACCGGCGTGGTTAGAGCTGCTGACCGCTGATGGCGGGGTCTTCGGTTGTGGCCCTGGCGAGCTGATAACGATTGGGCGAGAAGGGGGAGTCGTCGACGTCACCGTCCCATTGCAGTCGCCACAGCAATCGGCGGTCGATATCTCGGCCGTAGCACTCGAGATCTTCTGCCATGACACCAACCTGGCCGTGCGCGTGCACCAGCGCCCGCCGGGCTACCTGCTCGTGGAGGCGTTCGACTCTTACACGTCCTCCCTGCGCCGTCGGACGGTCGGGCAGGGCTCTACAGTTCTGGCGGACGGCCCCCTGGTCACGTTGGCATTGAGGCTGGGCGACGGAGGTCACGCCGTCGAAGTGTCCGTCGGAGACGTCCGATTCTCGCCCGCCGGATGGCGCAGCTATACCGCAGCTGAACCGACCCGGGTGACGCCACGGGAGCCGCCGCGGGAGCAGTGGGCGCGGTGGTTGGTCACCGCCCACAACCTGTGGGCCAGCGACGACCGGCGCGTAATCCCCACCGAAGCCGCGACGCGTGAAGCGATGCGCGCTCGGTTCCCACTGTGGCCCACCAAGACCCCCGCCGAGCCGGCCCGGGCCGTCCGGGAGGCACTCCACTTCTACGGGTTGAAGGCCGACGCCCATCCGACGTGGCACGCGGGACTGGCGGCGCTCTTCGCCCAGGGCTGGCCGCGCGCCTCTCTGGTCGACTGGGTGAACCGTACTGCGAAGGAGGTGGGCTGGGCTCCTGTCGGCCTCGGCGGTCGCCAAGGGCCGCGTGGCGGCCACCCCCCTGACAAGGCGGTGCGCTCACCCGCCGGCTAGGCCAGCCGGGGATGTAATCGCCTACACAGCCGCTCCGGTCCGACGATCGATCCCGACAGCCCAAGGCGACCGAGGAGCAGATCATGGACCCATACCGGACCCGTCGACGGATTCTCCTTGCCCTCGGCGGCTGGGGCACCGGCGTCGGAGGCCTCTTTTTCCTCGCGACGTATGACGTCCTGGTGTCTGCCTTGGTTGCGCTGGGCGCGGCGGGGCTGGCCGCTGCGGTGGGGTTCGTCGGTAGCAGCGTGGGGCGGGATCTATGGCGCCAGGTGTGGCTGGTCGTGGGGGTGCACCCGCTTCGCAGTCCTCAGCAGTGCTTGAACCGGGCGTCTCGGATCCTGTTCAGCGCGACCGCTATCAGCTGGTTCGACGGCAAGGTTTTTCCTCACGCCCGGGTCCGCGTAGTCCTCGCACCGGCAGACCTGCTGGCGCTGACCGAAGCGGTGCCACGGGCGTTCATTAACGAGGAGTTGACGCGGGCTTACTGCGAACAGGCTTCGGCCCCCTCTCCTGCTGGGCGACAGCTCGAGGCCTACGTCGTGGCCGATGCCGACCTGCCCCGGGGGCGCTTCCGGGTTGAGCCGGCGCCCATCGAGCACCAGGGACGCGCGGTGTCGGCCGGGCCGACAAGGACCACCGACCCAAAGCAGGCCCCAGCGCCCGGCCACCCTGGCCCCTGGCGGCCGACCGCCGCCTGACACGGACAGGCGAGCCACGCGCGCTGAGCTGCGGCCGGGGTGGTTGCCGGTCAACCCTCCGAATCAATCTCCGTTGCTTCGCCGGGCCCACCGGCTTCCCCGGCCTGCGGCTGGTCGAGAACGAAAACCCGGCCCGACAACTGCAGGCGCAGGCCTTGGGCGACGTCCAAGGCGTCCCCGACGTTGAAACCGGTTGCGTCGTGGGCCGGCAACCTTCGCCACTCCATCGAGCCGGTGCGACGGACCGAGGTCCCGTTGGTGGAGCCAAGGTCGGTGATTCGGACGGACCCCGCCTCTGTGACCTCGATCAGGACGTGCTGCCGGCTGATTCGCCCCAAGCGCTCCAGAGCCGGGGCGAATGCGTCCACGCTGATCCCCGATCGGAGCTGGCCGCGCCCGAGGACGACAGGGGCGCCCTCCTCCACTACGAAGCGGAAGCACTCACCGTCTTGCGTGGGATCCTTCGCGATCAACTGCCGGGACCGTCCCCGCGCGCCGACGGCGGCGGCCGGCTGTCGACAGGCGGGGCAGACTACGAGCCCCGCACGGTCCACTCGGGGCCAGACGTGCAGCACGTCCTGCCACAACCGCGCCTGAAGGCAATGGGGGTTGGTGCACCGCCAACGAGTCGCAAGAATCTCGCGGTGGTCGCGGGGGTCGATGCCCAGGCTCTTGAGCTCCTTGACCTCGATCGACCGCGAAACCGCGTGCCCGGGCACGGGCCGCACCCCACTCAGGACGAACCCCAGCTCACCGCGGCGCCGTCGGGGCTTCCAGAAGCGCCCGGCTTCCGCGTCGATCCACCGGTGAGAACGACGGTGATCTATGAAGTTGTCCCGGGAGATGATCTGGGCCCGCCGGTCCTCCTGCGCCGCCGTCAGCAGCAATTCATCGGCGACCTGAGCCTCCTCGAGCGCGAACTCGTCCGCGAATTGCTGCCAGGCGCGCGTGCCACGCACGTCCTGCACGACATGGCGGAGGGAGGTGTCGGCGACACAGCGCATCTCGAGAACACCTGACCGGCGTAAGACGGCAACGACATCCCGGAGTCGCGCGGCGATTGGGCTCATGCGGCCGACCGGAGGGATCGCGGCATCCCAGCATATGTTGGAGACGTCCACGAGGACGGGGGAGCCGGGGAACCCGGAGCGGAATTCCTGCACGCCCGGCGGCGTCACGACGCGACCCACCTCTCGTCGGGCAACTCCTCCACGGAGCGCACGACCCCGTCGGCCAAGCACACGACTTGGCCCCGTCCGGTGTCGGTGAGCCCAAGAGTCACCCGGGTGGCGGCTCCGGGCACGACGCATTCCCAGGACCGCCCGCTGCCGACGGAGTGGAGCCAAATCCCCGAGCGCGTGGCGACCGCCACGGTGAGCCCCTCGCGGTGGCTGACACAGCTCAGATCGCTCGGCGCGTCCGGGGCGAGCAGGGAATCTCCTGTCTTCATCCACTCTGCCCCGACGCTCTCGAGGACCACCAACCCGCCCTCCCTGTCCACGACGACGCACAGCAACTGACCCCAGTCGCCCAGGACCAGGGCACCGCTCTGGACGTCTCGGACCGGCACGCCCAGGGCTGGCTCTGACACCGACCCCGCCACGGCGCCGCCGTCCCGAGACTCGACCAGGAAGGTCGCATCGCCCGCCGCGCCCCGCGTCGCCGCCAGCACGCGGGAGGCCGGCACCGCAATGGTGCGCACGTCGACGCCACCGTCTAGCCGGACCCGCACCGCGAGCAGTTGCTCCGCCCGAGTGGCCGCGAATGCAGTGACGTCGCCAGTCCCCTCCGCGACCGCGCGGATAGGCCCGACGAGGGCCGGTACCTTTACCGGGACCCATTTCTGGCCGATCCGCAGCTTGAGCCCGCCCCGGACGTCCGCGGCAAACACCGTGACGGTCCCATCGCCACGGCGGCCCGCGGCCAGGTGTGCCACGCCCGCCGGTGCGGCCGGGTCGACGCGGAGAGACAGGTGACCGGTCGCGCTCACCGAGGCACCGTGGACGAGACCTCCACCGACGGCATACACCTCGACCGCGCCCCGCCCGTTACGGGCTTGGGCCACCTCGGTAAAAGTCGAATCGGTGTGCCGCTGGCCGAGCAAGCGGGTGAGCGTGCGCGTCCAGTCCAGGAGCGGGTGTGGGCGTGCAGCGGCGTCTTCCTGGAGCAGCGCGGCCACGTGGCTGGCGACTGCGGGGCCGTACCCGGCGCTCAGCAACCCGGCCTCGGCTGCCCGCTGGGGATCGACCGCCTGCGGCGCCGTGCCCGTGAGTAGGAAGTACACGACACAGCCGAACGAGTACCGGTCATTTTCAGGCATGATCTCGTGGTACCGAGGCGGTGTGTAACCAGCCTTATGCACGAGGTGGGTCGGATCTGCCCCAGCCGGCCGCATAAAGGCGAAGTCGATCAGCCCGATGCGGCCAGAGTCGTCGATCATGATGTTGGCCGGGGAGATGTCGCGGTGCACCTCTCCAGCCGCCGCGATCCCGTCGATCACCGCCGCGACTTGCTCTACGGCGTTGGCCACGGCGTTGACGGAGGGCCGCCGCTGCCCCCACCGGTCGAGGTCAACGCCCTCGAACCAGTCCGTGACTAGGTAGAGGGTCGAGATCCGTCCGTCAGGCGGCGCATCCCACGGATGTGGTGGTGGCCCTGTGAAGACTCGCAGCACAGGGACAATACCCGGGATGCCGCGGAGCCGGGCGGTCCGCTCGATTGTGTCGCTCCAGTTGCGGCGCCAGCGCTCCAGGGACTCAGAGAGTGTCTCCTCCGCTTCGCGGTCCAGGTGCCGTGGCAGGAGGATCTTCATCGCGAAGGGTCGGTCGAGACCGTCAACCCGCCGGGAGGCCTTCCACACTGTCCCCTCGCCGCCGGCCCGAACCTGCCGTTCCAGGCGGTAAAGAAGGTTGTCTCCTTGATCCCGGACTACCCACCCCGGCTCTGGGGAGTCGGGGTGTGGCAGGCGCGCCGTGTCTGCCACGGCCGTCATTCCTTGTAGACGAAGCCCTGTACAGGAGCCTCGTCCTGGATCGTCGGCGGCGCGCCGACAGGGGCGGTCGCCTGAGCGCGGTCGGGCAGTGTGGCCGTCTCGCGCAGGATTTCTTCGAGACACGCAAGCAGTCGGGTGGCAACCCCGGCCACGACGGCGACCGGGTCGCGCGGGTCAGCCTGCACGACCTCCGGCAACCGGCCAAGGTCATCGCCCTGCTGCGGTAGCGCGTCGGCCATCGTCCGCAGCCAATGGGACCAGGATCGCACGGCCGGCGTCTGCGCGTCCTCCGGCAAGGCGACTGAACGTTTGAGCGACCTTAGCGCCGTCGTCAGGCGGTCCCGCGCGGATCCGCCATCCTCTTGAAACTTGCTGATCTCGACGAATGCGCGACGTACCTCGGGAGTGCGGAGTGGACGCTGAGGGAAGACCCGTTCCGAGGCGGCGTTCAACTCGTTGAAGGTGTTGTGGAGGTCGTTGACCAGATCGCCGAGCCGACCGGTCGAGGACGACGTCGCGGCGTGCCGCAGGCGCCCGGCGACTTCAGCGTCGACGATGAAGTCGGCACGGCGCCTTGTCATCGCCTCGCGGACGCGGTGCGTGATCCCGCTGCCAACTCCGGAAAAATACTCGACGAGCACGTCCAACCCGCCGATCGTCGCCGGGTCTCCACCCCCCACCTTGACCAGCTCAACCAGCAGCTCATGGTTCGGCGTCAAACCCTCCTGATCTCGGTAGCGGCGAAGGAAGAGCTCTCGGGTGCTGATGCCAATCGCGTGCAGCCGGATCCCCATGTCCCGGTGCAAGTGGGCCATGAGGCTGACCGGCTCGTCGACCCCCGTGACCACCTCGCCCGTCCCCTGCTCACCGCGCGGGCGCCAGTCGGCTCCGTCCGACACGAGGACGCAGAGTCGTTCGTTGCCGGGGTGGCCGTGCTGGTAGAGGAGGTCAGCCGCCGCGTGCAAGGCGTTGCCGATGTTGGTTCCCCCGTCCGCCCGCAGCAGCGCGATGCCCTCTCGGAATTCCCGGATGACCTCCTGGTCGCTCGACGCGTCCAGCTCGGCCATTCCCCCGGATCGCGGGAACCGCATCGCAGTGCGCTGGTTGAATTCGATGAGGGCCACCCGCGAGATCCGGCCGGCTACCCGAAGCCGAACGTCCAGGAGGTCGTACAGGGCACGGCGAAGGGCCTCCATCCGCTGCAGGTAGCCGACTCCGCGCAGTACCTCCGGCGACTCAGGGCCGACCGGGATGTCGTCCACACCCATCGAGCCGCTGCAGTCGGCCAGAATGACCATGTCGACGCCAGCCTTGACGCCGGGTGCGAACAGCTCGACGACGGTGCTCTGGGTGATCTCCGCTACTACGTCCTGACGGCCGCCGGTGTCAGCTGTCAGGACGCGGAAGGGGACGTCGTCGACGTCGAGCCATGCCTCCCCCTCAGCGCCCGAGAGCCAGAGGAGCCTGCCTACGAGGCCAGCTCGCGCGACCGACTGTGCGACCGTCTCGGGCCTCTGCCGCTCGGTCGGGAGTTCGAGGACGAGCCGGCGGATCGGCACGGCCTCGGCAGGGTGCATCTCCCACTCCGCGTCATCGGTGAGACCCAGCTGCTCCCGCATGGCCTCGCCGACGACGAGCCGGCCCGCCGGGATGTCGGAGTGCACGAAGCGCTCCACCGCCCAGCGCCGCTCGGGCCCGCGCCCGAGCAGCCGGAAGACGGCCGGGCCCGTGGCGGCACCCGACGCCAGACCCACCCGATCGGGAGCCAGCGCCGCCGTGGCGCCGACGAAGAGCACGCGGGTGTCTGCGGACGTGATCATCGGGCACGTCCCCCGTCACCCTCGAGCTTTAGCCTGATGCCTTCCGGCACGTGCCGGCCCACTTCGGCCTCTAGATACCGGATCGTGGCGCCCCTGGGGCCGATGAAGTAGCCGCGGTAGTTCTGGTCTAGGTGGACAAAGAGGAGTCCAGGCCGCGTCTCGCCCTTAACCGTCCGCGGCGGCTTGTACTCGGCAAGTTGTAGTGACGCAGCCATGACTGGGCCGTACGCCGGAACGGCGACCGCCAGGGCGCCGCGCAGTCGGTCAACGAGAAATAGCCCGCGGTCGTTGCCTTGATCGATAACGCCGAGCTCCGCCTCCCACGACCGCGGCGACCTGGGTGGCCGGTACCGCCCGTTGCCTGTGCGCCGGTCGGTCAGTTCACGCTGTGGGACCCGCCCCGCAGTCGCCGTTGCCATTTCCGGGGCTGACTCCAGCCGCTGCAGCTCCGCCATCAACCACCGGTAGTCGAGCGCTCGCGCGTTATGGCCGGAATTCCGCAGCGTATGCGCCAAGCCGCGCAGCGACGGCAGGGGCTCGCTCTGCCGTCCCCGAGCGACCGTGCCGACGACAACTCGGCGCAGAATCTCCTCTGCCGACATTGAACGCATGCCGGGCGCGTGCCTTGAGCAAACTGCAAGCCCCAGCGCCTCCCCGCCGTAGATCTGCCAGCGCTTGGCGTGCATGGAGCAGATTCGCCGCCCACACGTCGTCACGCCGCGATCGGATATTTCGCACCGGGCCGAGCCGATGCGGGCGCAGCCCGCGACCTCGCAGGGCGGAAAGTCGACCTCAAAGCAGGCGGGGCAGTAGGCGATGTCGGCCTCCTGCGGGTGCTCGCGGCGGTGGCCGGCGCAGTGGGCCTGCTTGCCGCGGCAACCGGAACCAGCGCACCAGAAAATGCCACGTGCCCCGCACTCCTCGCATCCAGGCACGTGTTCATCGCATGACGCGACCAGCGCGCCGTCGAGGAATCGGACGTGCTCGTCGCAGAGCCGGTTCCGGCCGATGTCGTCCCCGCACCGGCGGCACATGAACGGGCCATAGCGCGGCGTTCCCGCACGGGCGCACGCCGCGCACCGATATCGCAGCTCCGGCTGCATGATGACGTCGCCGATTAGGAAGGACGTTTTCGGTCCCACGACGAACGAACCGGCTGACTGGAGGCGGACGACGTCGATAACCACCGAGCCGCTGGCGGCGTCCTCGAGCACATGACGACTCCGGCTAGAGAGGTCACGCCCGACCATGGCCGGTTCGAGTTTCTCCCACAGGCTGATGACGCCGTCCTTACCGCTGACGTCGCCGCGCCAGGACCGGAGATCGAGCACGACCTCTGCGTCGACCTGGCTCACGGTGCCCCTCCGCTGCTGGTTGTCCCCTGCTCTGGCTCGGGCCGCCCGCCGGACTTTCCCTTGCCCCGGCCGGCGGGAGGCCACCCGCCTCCAGCCGTGCCGCCTCCGCGGCTTTCCCCACCGCCGTAGCGCTGCCCATCCCGCGGACGCTGCCCATCCCGCGGACGCTGCCCATCCCGCGGACGCTGCCCATCCCGCGGACGCTGCCCATCCCGCGGACGCTGCCCATCCCGCGGACGCTGCCCATCCCGCGGACGCTGCACCGGGGGACGCGGCGCTCCACCCCGGCGGCGAATCGTCTCCTGCCAGTCGTCGAGCAGTAGCGCGGTGCGCCCGGCAGCCGCCCGCCGGGCGCCCTCGAGCGCCCTTCCCCCAGGCGCTGGGTCCACCAGGAGGCTGAGCAGCTCGTCGTGTCCCCTGCCGGAGACGGTGGCTGCCCAGGAGCCCAGGAATGCGTCCTCCCCTTGCGGGATGCCCTCGGCACGTCCCTCCTCCAGCGCTGCGAGGACCCCAAACAACTCGTCCGCGCCGGCATTGAGGTTGTCCAGCTCCACGGCAAGCTCGCGGGTAAGGAGCTCGCGAAGGGCCTGCGCGGCCGGGGTGCGCCGCCGCGCGTCGCGGTCCGGAGGTGCGGCACCCGGGCCCCTATCGCCCCGGCGGTCGCCACCGCGCTCGTTCCTTCCCTGGCGCCCGCGGTCGTCACCTGTGATGAGCGCTGCACGCATACCGCGGGCCACGGCGCGCGCGCGGTTGTCCTCCAGCTCGCGCTGGGGCAGGTGCCCCAGTCGACGTCCATTCCGCACCATTCGCCGGGCTCGCATGACCAAAGCGGCGATCACCAAAGCGTGCGCGCGCGCCGCAGCGAAGGACGCACTCGCGTCGACGCACCGGATGACGACGGCGAGCGTGCCGTCGGTTCGGGTCAGAGGGTGGACGTCCATCTTGTCGAGCTGCGATATGCCGTCGGAGCGGCGGAGCTCCGTCTCGACCCGGGCCAGGTGGTGGGGCGACGTCGAGGCGAGGAACCGGGCCGCGACGTGCTCACGCGACTGCGCCAGCCGCCGCGATCCGGTGGCAGCCGCAGTGGCACCCGGCCACCGCGCGGACATGGCGATCAGGAGCGGGACGTACTCGCGGAGGAGGTTGCACACCACCTCCTGCTCGGCCGTCGACGTGACATCGACGACGTGCAGATCCTCACCGACGGGTGTCGAGTGCTCGCCGAGCAGGACCCCGGCGGGCAGCAGCCGGCCTGCCAGGCGGCGGATGTTTTCCGCCGCGGCGACAGTCAGGTCGCGCATCCGCCTAGCCCACTCGTCTCGGGCAGCCCGACTGCCCAGCCACGTGCTCGGCACGACGACGTGCCACAGCAGAGGGTCAGCTCCCGCTCGTACGAGCTCGGCTCCGACTCCCAGGAAGATCCGATCAGGTCCGTGGTCGAGGCCGAGGACAGCGACGCCCTTGTGGATCTCCTGCCGCGAGGCTCCGTTCCGGATTGCACCGACCAACACGAGAAGCCCCCCGATTGCCGTCCGCGGACGTGGTGCCACGGACGTGTTCCCGAGTATCGGAACGACGCGGCAGCGAGAGGCTACCTACGGCAGGACCAAATTTCGACGATCCGTTGGGCCAGTCTTGGCCGCTGGCACCGTGCTCATCCGCGCCGTCCGCCGGGTGCTGGCCAGCCGGCGCCGACACTGCCGCGGCTGTACGCCACCGTGCGCGACCTCGTCCGGCACTCCGACTACTGCGACCGCAGCAAGGGCGAGATCGAGGCAGCGCTGGTCAACCGGCTCGAACTGCTCACCGACGGCAGCCTGGGCGGCGCGCTGATGGGCGACGGCTCCGCGGCCTTCGATTGGGCGACGCTGCTCTCCGGCCCGACCATCGCACTCGCCCCGAGTTTGCCGGGCCGCGGGAAGTAGCCCTGCTCGTGAGCCTTGTCCTCGCCGGGCTCGTGTCCTACCGCGAATTCCCCCTCCCGGCGGGTCTGGCGCACCTGACCGTCGTAGAGGAGGACTCACCGGATCCTGTCCGCCGTCTTCAGCAGCGGGTACGTGAACGACGGCGTGCAGGTGGTCGTCGACGCCATGGCAGAACTGCGCGGCGCTGGCGAAGGGTTCCTCGTCGTCGAGCAGGCGCCGTCCCGGCTAGTACCCGAGGTGCGCAGGCTCGTGGGCACCGTCGTGGCGCACCGCACCGTCGACGCCGAGGGGCGGGCTGTCCTGGCCGACTCGCTCACCCTCGCCGACAGTGAGGAGGAGCTCGCCCGCCTGAGGCAGGGCTCGGCGATCGTCCTCGCCGCCGACATGCTCGCCCCCACGGTGGTGGCCATCGGCCGCTGAGGGCCCTTGTTCCCAACGGTCCCTCGGTCATGACCCGCAGCCTCGGGGCCGCGCCGGTGCCGCTCCGACTGTGGTGCGAGAAATGCCCGGTCGTCTACACCGGCTACCGCGGCGCCGCCCGCGTTCAAGGGGAGCGGGCGGCCAACCCGGAGCTGCCGCAAGCCCGCATGCCCGCAAGGCGGCGGCCCAAGGCCTCACCCTGGCCCAGGGCTACTGCGCCCGGGCCTTCGCCGACGCGCAGGGCGCGGCCACCTCCCACGACTTGCGGATCCGTCGGCGCGCCCTCGTGGTCGCCTACCGCCGGCATCCGAAGGCCTGCACCAACCCGTTTGGACCACCGGCACCACCGCCAGGACAGGGACGACGCCATGACCGACCCGACCTCCCCCCAGGCCGAGACGAGGATCCACGCCCGGGTCATCGCGGCCGGCCCGGTCGAGATCAGGGAACGGCCCACTCGGACCAACCGCGCCCTGTGAAGGCCACCCGGCGGGCCCCGCCTCTCGTGTGGGCGGCCGCGGTGGTCACCCCGCTCGGGTTCACGCCCCTGATCCTTGGACGGCTCGAAGTCGACATCGTGCGCGTCGCCGCGCAATCACCGCCAACAGCGCACCGCCGTGGCCCAGGCGTACCGCTGGTCCCGGTGACAAATTCGAGGACGTCGGGAGGCCATGGTTCCTGGCATCAGCCCTCCCCCTAGACAAGCAGGCGGAGGTCGCTCGCTTGCCCTCCGGATCATGGGCACACCGTTAAGAAGACGTTGCAGAAGTAGGTCCTCGGGCACTTCCCGTGGCTGAGGCGTCGGCGCAGGCTGCGCGCCATGTCGTCGTCGGTGTCTTCCCCGCCGCCGCGGCTGATCAGTGACGAGTTGTGGGCGCTGGTCGAGCCGCTGATCCCACCGCGCAAGCCGGCGGTGCACGGCCGTACCGGCCGGCCCCGCACCGCCGACCGGGACGTGCTCGAGGGCATCGCCTTCGTGCTGTCCACCGGCATCGGCTGGACCAAGTTGCCGGCCGAGCTCGGCTACGGCTCAGGCTGGACCTGCTGGCGGCGGATGCACGAGTGGGCCGCGGCGGGCGTGTTCGACCAGCTGCACGTCGCCGTGCTGAACCGGCTCGGCGAGCGCGGCGAGCTGGATTGGTCGCGAGCGTCCCTTGACTCGGTCAGCGTCCGGGCGAAAAGGGGGGTGCGCTGACCGGGCCGAACCCGACCGACCGGGGCAAGGCGGGGAGCAAGTACCACCTGCTGGTCGACGCGCACGGGCTGCCGCTCAACGTCGCGGTCTCCGGCGCCAACCGCAACGACAGCATGCTGGTCGAAGCGATCCTGGACTCCATGCCGGCGATCCGCCGCGGTGGCCGCGGCCATCCCCGGCGCCGGCCGATCAAGCTGCACGCCGACAAGGGCTACGACATCCCCCGGGTGCGCCGCTATCTGCGCCGCCGCGGCATCACCGCCCGGATTGCCCGGATCGGCCGCGACTCCAGTGCTCGCCTCGGCCGACACCGCTGGGTCGTCGAACGCACCCTCGGCTGGCTGCTGTCCTACAAACGCCTGGCCCTGCGCTACGACCGCACCGCCGCCACCATCACCGCGCTGGCCCGACTGGCCGCCATCCTGATCTGTGCCCGCCGGCTACCAACCAACTAATGCAACGTCCTCTAAGGCACGCGCAAGGCACGACCTCCAGCCGACTTGGCGCTGACCAGCCAAGATGGCGCTTGGAGTCTCAAGCCTTCCAAGCTGGCCATGCGGGTTCGATTCCCGTCACCCGCTCCACGAATAACCGCAGGTTAACCCGCCTGTTAGGTCCTCTGGAGGAGTACTGGAGGACCGTCCGGCAGGCCCGTTTCAGGCCCCTGGAAACCCCTGTTTTCCGCTCCATTGGTCATAGATTGGTCACGTCGGGCGCCCCGTACGGCCAGGTCGCAGCGCTCCTTCGCCCTTCTCGGGGCCTGCCCCGTGACCACAACTGGTCACGCGGTGAGCTCGTCGAGGCTGTGCCGAGTGGCGATCCGCCGGGCGTTCTCCCCCACCGTGATCGTGCGGCGCTCGGCTGCGGAACGGCTGTAGATGACGACGGCGAAGACGGCGTACTGCCACAGCGGGGTCTGCCACCAACTAGCGTCGCCGAGCAGGTCGGGCTGCAGGCCACCTTCATGCGCATGACCCTCCTCGGCGGTTCGGGCCACCGCTGCAGCGACCCTGGCCCAGGCCTGGCCCGCGGCAACGCGGCGTTCGATGCACCTACGCCAGGCAGCCGTGATGCCTCGGTGACGCACCGGTGACGAGTCCTCCTGACACTCGGCACGACGCACTCCTCGGCCGGTGATGAGCCAGGTGCACCGGCGCGGCTCCCGGCCGGGCGCGGGGAGCGGGGGCGGGGGCATGGGCATGGACGTACGCGACGAGGGGCAGGAGCTGCTCGCCCTGGCCGACCTGCAGACCCAGGCCATGTCGGCGTTCATGGCGGCGCTGTCGGCCGCCCACGCCGACCAGGACGCTGCGTACGAGCACTACTTCGACCTGGCGCGGCGCTGGCTGGCCGGCACCGAGGAGTTCACCGCCCGGTGGGGTGGCCCGCTTGATCCCGGCACCGTCGCCCAGACCCTGGTCCAGCAGCTCAACATCCGCGCCGACTATGCGGAGGCGGACGGGGACGCCGCCCGCGCGCGGGCCCGCCGGGAGGAGGCCGACGCGCTCACCGCCCGCTACCTCGGTCCCGTCGCGACCGCGTACGTCCGCCGTGGGCAGGTCGGCCGACTGGCCGCCCAGGGCCGGTTCAACGAGGCCCTGACCGTCCTTTACGAAGTTCGTGCCACGCTCACCAATGCGGGCGAGGCCCTCGGGGCGATGCAGTGCGTCCTGGAGCTGGCCAACCTCTACGAGTGGCTGTGCGACTTTGAGCGCGCGTTGGCCGCATTGGCCTCGGTGCGTGAGGAGTCCCGGCCGTTGCTCGCCGAGGGGCCGCCGACGGCGCTGGACGTCCTGCTCGCCGTCGGCCGGCAGCTGGAAAGTATCGCCGCCGGGATGCCCGACCGGCGGGGAGAGGACCTGCTCGCCCTCCGGCGCATTGCGTACGAACTCGTCCAGACCGAGGGCCGGATCCGGCGCCGCCTCGGCGAACACGACCGCGCCCGGCAGCTCCTCCTGCACGTCCGGGACTTTGCCGCCGAGATGGGCATCACCGCGGCGATAGACTTCCACCTCGCCGTCATCGACATCGCACAGGGACGGCTGGCCGACGCCGAGGGAACCCTGCAGCGGATCGAGCCGGAGTTGCGCGGCCTCCTGGCGCCGCGCCGTCCCGCGCTGCAACTCGCCCGGGCTGATCTCGAGCTCGCCCGTCGGGAAGCCCGCGCTGGGCTAGGCGCCACGGAGGAGGGCCTCCGCGGCCTGCTGACCAACCCGGACGACGACCTGGCCTGGAAGCTGCAGCAACGGCGCGGGCGGGCGCTCGCCGCGCTCGACCAGCCGGACGACGCTCTGCGCGCGTACCTCGACGGCGCCGGAGCGGCGGACCGACTGCGCAGGGCCCCGCTCGGCTACCGACTCGACTCCACCTTCGTGCGGGACAAGCGGGAGATGTTCGACGAGGCCATCGACCTGGCCGCACGGCGTGGCGACGCGGGAGCCGCCGCCCGGCTCATCGAGCTGGTCAAGGCCCGCGCCCTCTCGGCTGTCCTCAGCATCCCGGTCGACCGGCGCCGCCCGCGGTCGCCGGACGAGCGGCGCTTCCACACCGTGACCGCCCGCCTCGACGCCTTGGAGTACGCCCAGTACTCCGGCCAGGGCTCGGCCGCCGCGACGGCTGAGCGCAAGGCGCTGCTCGCGGAGCGGGAGCAGCTCCTCGAGCGGATCCGCATCGCCGATCCGCGGTGGAGGGCGATGTCCGAGCCGGCACAGGTGAACCTCGCGGACACGCTGCGGCTGCTCGCCGAGGGTGACCGCGCGGCTCTGACTCTGTTCTTCCGTCCGGGCGGCGTCGTCTCGGTGCTGCTCGCCGGGGGATCCGCGCGGGTCGGGTGCCGCGAGGTTGACGCGGGAACCCAGGCGGCCCTGGCGGCATACGTCGAGAACCTGCGCCGCTGGAAGCCCGAGCCTGAGGCGTTCGACGCGTCGGCGGAGTTCGGCCTGACCCTGGAATCGCTGGTACCCGCCGACCTGGCGGAGGCCGCATTGGCCGCGCGCACGCTACTCGTGGTCCCCCACGGCCCGCTGCACGTGCTGCCATGGAGCGGACTGACCGCCGCCGGTCGCCGTCTGGTCGAACACACGACCGTTGGCGTGTTGCCCAACCTCTCCTGCTTGGCCCTGCTCGACGGCCCCTTCCCCACCACGCCGCGGGCCGCCCTGCTCGGCGCTCCCGATTACCGGGACATTGAGGGGCGTTACCCGCAGCTGCCCGGTGGGGAGGCCCACGTGGAGGAACTCGCAGCCGTCTACGGTATGAACCTGCTGGCTCCGCCGGTCATCGGCCCAGCACTCACCGAGGCCGCGTTCCAGGAGCTCGCGCGCCGACCCGACGGCGGCGACGCCGTGCTGCACGTGACCTGCCACGGCTCGCTCGAGGCCCAGGTGCCGCTGTCCTCCGGCCTGCTGCTCACCGGAGCCAAGGTCGACGCCGGTGAAGTGGCGCAGGAACGGCTGGCCTACCCGGAGGTCTTCCTCTGCGCCTGCAGCGCCGGGTGGCGGCCGCAGCGGGTCGGCTCGCTGGACCTCGCCGGGGATGACGCCCTCGGCCTCACCGCGTCCTTTCTGGAAGCCGGCGCCCGGTTCGTTCTCGTCAGCATCCCGAAGGCAGCGGTCACCGCGACCTTCGCCTACGCCCGGCGCTGGCACGAGCTGCGCCGCGGCGGGCACTCGCCGCTCCACGCCGCGCGGACCACCCTGCTGGAGATGGTCGGCTCCGACCCGCAGCAAGCCTGGAGCTGGGTCGGGATGACTCCCTACGGCTGCCGTTGACCGCCCCCACCCGGAAGGACTGGCGCATGTACCTCCCCGGCGACATCGTCGTGGTGCTCCCCGGCATCACCGGCAGCGTGCTGCAGAAGGACGGGCGGGACGTGTTCGCCCTCAGCCTCGGCGCGGGCCTGCGCGGGCTGCTCTCCCGCGGCGGCAGCGTCCGGGCGCTGCGGCTGGCCGAGGACCCGGTCGACCGCGACGAGTTGGATGATGGCGTCCGCGCCGTGCGGGTGGCCCGGGACACCCACCTGCTGCCCGGCCTGTGGAAGATCGACGGCTACAGCAGGCTCACCGACCTGCTGGTCGGCCGGCTGCGCCTGCAGGGCGAGGTCGATGTGCGGGAGTTCCCTTACGACTGGCGCCGAGACAACCGCGTCGCCGCTCGCCGGCTGCAGCAGCGGGCGGCCGAGTGGCTCATTGAGCGCCGCCGGGAGCACCCGGACGCGAGGCTGGTCCTGGTCGCCCACTCGATGGGCGGGCTGGTCTCGCGCTACTACCTCGAGGTGCTCGGCGGCTGGCGGGACACTCGTGCGCTGATCACCTTCGGGACACCGTTTCGCGGGTCGCTCAACGCGCTGGACTTCCTCGCCCACGGCTTTCGCAAGCTGGGCGGCCTGGTGGACCTGACCGAGACGCTGCGGTCGATGACTTCCGTGTACCAGCTCCTGCCGATCTACCCCTGCCTGGATGAGGGCGACGGCGAGCTGCGCCGGCTGACCGAGCTGACCGCGCCAGTGCCGGGGCTGGACCCGGACCAGGTGCGCAGGGCCCGCGCCTTCCACCGGGAAATAGAGGAGGCCGTTACCCGGAACCGGGACGATGACGAGTACCGCTGCGACGGGTACCGGTTGGCCCGGGTCATCGGCGCCGAGCATCCGACCGGGCAGTCCGCCCGCCGCCGCGGGGACAGCCTGGAGCTGCTCCGGACCTACCGCGGCGAGGAGTTGCTGGGCGACGGCACCGTTCCGCGGGTCTCGGCCTCACCCCAGGAGCTCGACAGCGACGAGGGCGCCGTCTTCTCCGGCACGCGCCACGCCTCGCTGCAGAACGCCGACGCCGTGCTAACCCAGCTGCGCGGCTGGTTCACCGGGCGCAAGCTCGACGGGTTCCTCGCCGGCGCCCCGGTCACCGTCTCGGTCGACCTTGAGGACGCCTACCTTCCCGACGAGCCGTTGGTTGTACGGGTGCGCCCGGCCGAGCCCGGCACCGACCTGCAGGTCACCCTGAATCGGCTGCCCACCGACCGAGCTGCGGCCCCGCATGAGGTGACCGTGAACGCCGAGACGGTCGAGGACTGGACCGATGTGACGCTGCCGCCGCAGGAGCCCGGCTGCTACCGGATCACGGTAGGCGGGGGAGCGGAGGTAGAACCGGTCCAGGACGTCGTCCTCGTCTCGGGCGGCGCCGCGGCTATGTCCGACCGGGTGGCGCCGACGTAACGACCTCGTGCATGGTCAGCGGCGGGCGGTCGCCGACCTTCTCGGGCGGGTTCGGTTACCGGGCCGTGCCGGCCGGTAGCGCCTTCGGTGAGCGATCGAGCCAGTCGGGGAGGTCGCTTCTGGCCGGAGATCAGTCCTGTGACCGCGGGGAGCATCGTGTCGTGGTGGTCTTGTCAGCCAGGGTGTCGAGACAGAGCCCGCCAATTCTTCGATGGGCTGAGATGCCCGCCGCTACGGCGAGTACCGCGATCCTGCCCACCGCCGATACTCAATCGAGGTCGGGGAGCGGATGCGCGACGCCACGCAGGCGAACTCGGAGCCCACGCCCAGCTACACCACTTTTGGAGACGTCACCGTGAGTGCCGACCGAAGAGCTGGTCATTGATTGCCAGCTACAGAAACCAATCGCCGTCGTGCTCCCCGTGCCCGAGGCCAAGGGGCAGGGACAGCCGGAAGGCAACAAGGTCCGCGTCAAGAACGCAGGAACCGTCACCGCCACCGTGTCGGCGTCAGTTGCTCGTGCAAGTAGCGGGCAGGTCGACACTGGGAGCCACGGCCATCGCAGCCGTCTCCTTGACTTGAGCTGGAAAGTCGAGCCGGAAAACCACGTGGTAGCCGTCTGCCAGTCCACACCGGCACCCTCACCGGCTGCAGCGCACCACTCTGCGAGGCGCCACTGGACGCGCAAGAGCTATCACGACGCCGTGTGATGAACGCCAGCCAAGGGACCGGCCTTCCGGCGGGGGATCACAGGTCCTCGCGCTGGATAAACTTGAGTGCCTCCCGCTCCGCCACGACGCGGACGTCGTGCGGGAGGAAGTCCTTCATCTGCTCGAGGTGATGGCGGACGACATCCTCCGCGCTTCGGCCCGGCAGGTCCGAAGCCTTCAGGTTCCTGATCCTCCGGTGCTCCTCGGGCCTGAGCGCAACGGCCGGGTTGTCGGCCAATAGGGGGTCGTGCCGCGTCACGCCGCGAGTCTTTCGTACGTAGAGGTTTTGCAGGATCTCGTCACTGTCCAGGCCGTCGTCCGTTCGGCCGTACTCGCCGCGAGCCGTCAAGGACCTGTACCCGCCAATGTCGTACTCCCTTGCACGACTGAGCCGGTCGGCGATGACAGGGTCGGCGGAGAACTCCTCGACGTCGATAAGGCCCGCGAAGGAGGCCGGGTCCTCCTCAACCGCGTCCTTCTGCCACCGGTCCTCAACCGACCCGAGGGCGTCACCGGTGCGTCCACTCTCTGCGGCACAGGGATGGCCAGCCGCCTCTCGGATCTGAGACTCGTCGAATGCCCGCTTGAGTCGGGCCCAAAATCCATAGACCGGATCATTCCAGTATCGCCAATCCGCGAGGTTGTCGCGTGCTATGTCCTCAGCGTGTCGATCCACGGCGGAGTTGTCAGCCGGTGCCACATCGAGCTGAACGATGTCGTCATGACGCAGGGATGACTGACTCATCGGGTAGATGCCTGAGGTCAAGTGTACGCTGCCCCGTGAAGCGTCGAGGCCGTCGTTCCTGACTCGTTCAGCGTCCCAAGGAGTACGTATAGAACCGTCGGGACCGGGGTCCATCCGTGCCGTGTCGTTGCCTTCGGCACTCCACGTATCCAGATCTACCGGCCGAGCAAAATCCGTCGCGGCTTCGTTCCGCGGCATGGGATCGAATCCAGGTGTAAGGGGCCCGCCGGCGTCGGGCTCTACGGGAGTGCCACTGGGCAGGTCAGGGGCCACGAGGTCGTCATGGCCGTCGGGTAGCGCATCGGTCGATCCGCTGTATGACGTGGGATCGTGGAACGTGCCTGCTTGGCTCCAAGCCGGCCCGTCGCTCATGGTCATCTCTCGGGCCGACTCCTGCTGCCTGAGGACTTGTTCCTCGTGGGCGCGGCGCAATTGGCTATAGACACCCCACGTCGGATCGTTCCAATAACGCGAGAGCTCCCTATTAGCAGCATTCATATCGTCCTGGTGTCGTCGCTGTGCCTCATCCCACGCCCGCCGGTCCTGTTCGTAACGCCACGAATCACTCATGTCCTATCCCCTACTGGCGCCTACGACGGAAGTGTGAATGTTTCCTCAGATGCGCCCCAGGTTCTGAGCCCACATCTGGTTAGTGCGCATGCGCTCCTGATCCATTTGGCGCATCATGGCGCGTTGCTGAGCCAACACCTCGGCGGTGTGCCGGTCCTCGCTGGGTGCGGGGGCTCTACCCCGGACCGTCGCGGTCGCTCTCCGCTGCACCTTCCCAGCCTGCGACCTGGCCACCTGCGCTTCCTTGCGGGCACGTTCGGCTAGATCGGCTTTCCCGTCATGGGCTGCATTGACCGCGACGGCATCGAAGACCGTGGCTGCCTTGCGGAAGTTGCCTGCAGCCTCCTCCGTCCGGCCCTCTCGCTCCGCGAAGACGCCCAGGCGGAACAGGCTCGCCCCTAGCGCAGCTGTAGCCCTGGACGGATCCCGTTCGACGGTGGGGAAGGTCGCGCCCACTGCCGTGTAGAGGGCCTGCGCCGTGGGCACGTCCCCATCACTTTCAGCCGCTCGGGCGCAGCGGTACTGCTCGGCGAGATTCGTAGCGGACAGTGTGGTGGTGCCCGAACGGCCCACGGCTTGCGTCGCCGCGGGGAGGGTTCCTACCGGTCCTTCGGTCACCGTCCCGACCTTGCCCGCTCCTCTGTTGCGCAGCCAGGCAGCGGCAACGCCTGCAGCCGCGACGGCCGCAAGCTTCCAGAGGCTGCCCCCGTTGTCCCCGTCGGGAGTACTCGCCGCCGACACGGCCGTGGAGATGGACCCACCGTCCGCCTCGCGTTGCTCGAGCTCCTGCATCGGCAGCCACTCGACCATCACGTCTTCGCCGGTTCGTGTGAGCTTCACCGGCAGGGGTCCCCCCGTGCTGCTCTGGGGGACGACGCCTCGGCCCTGGGGAAGCTGGTTCAAGCTCCAGGTGGAGAATCCTTCCGTGGCATCGTGGAGTAGGCGTACTTCTCCTCCGCCAGATGTCGACAGCTGCACGGAGAAGCCACCGTCCGGGTGGGAATGGACATTGCCTGCCCGGAGGACGAAACGTGACTTTCGGTGCAGTCTGTCCTCGACCGTGGGCATTGAGTCGGCCCCATCCTGTCTGCGGACGGTCATGCGGACTCCGTCCCAGCGGGCGACGAGCGGCACAGGACCTCCCTGCTTGTCCTGGAGGCGCACCCACGTATCAGCTGGGAACTGGGACAGCGGTAGGTGGATGTTCGGACCGGATCCCTTGGGAATGCCTCCTCGGCGATCGGTCACGACCAGTTCACCCAGGGACAATTGGACATCGAACTCACCGAGGTTCTCGACGTGCCACTGCTCGTGCAGTTGCACTTCCTTGGGATTGGTTTCATGTGCAGGCATGGCCTGTTCCTCTCGTCGTCGTACCGCTGCTCTCGGATGACTCTCGATTTGCCGTCCCGGTGGGTCACCGGTACATCGCTGTGACGATCAAGCCCAATATCCTGGGGCGAACGGGGAGGGCAGGATGACCGAGCCCAAGACGTGGTTGTCCGTTCCTGCGGAGAGGGCCGAGAGGAAGGGGTCGACCACGCCTGGAGCAGTTGCCTCGGTGAGGTCGTTCACCGTGTCGCCTTGTCCCTCCACGGCCGGCAGGGTCACCGTGTCGGCATCGAGATCAAAATCCTCCACACCTGAGGCGAGTTGACCGAGCAGGTCCTGCACGGACTGCAGGAGATCGACCAGGGTGCTGTCCATGAAGTCATCCATCGGACTGTTCCTCTCATTCCGGCGATGTGGTGGCCGAGCGTCGATCCGAGATGGCGCGTAGTGCGCTTCGGGTCTTGTTGGCCTGACGCTCGAACACCGACCTGCAGATCTGTTCGGCGCTGCGGTGGAAGCCCTGGTAGTGATCGATGTCTTCGGGGTTCACGCGCTCGAACAGCTCTGCGTAGCGATCGAGTCGCTCGCGGACGGTGTTCTTCACGTCTTCCAGATGCACGAGTTCGGCGAGCACCCGCCAACCGAGGGAGCACCCTGTTTCGATCGCCATCTCCGCGGCCCGTCTGGCAGATGCGTACTGGCCGTTGAGGAGATGAGCCCTCCCGAGGGTGAACAAGGCTTCGCCGAAGGCCCGACTCGACGAGCCCTGCACGGCCATCCTGCCGGTGACGAGCGCCGTCTCGGGCATCTTTCCCGCCAGGTACACCCGCGTGAGGGCGTGCAGGGCTCGGCCGTCGCGCGGTTCGGTCCTGAGACGTCCCAGCCCCAGGGCGAACGCGTTCCGCATGGTGAGCTCCACAGGGCCGAATTCGGCTGCGTCCTGACCCGACGCTGCTCGGAAGAGCTCCCTCCTCACCAGCACCCCGGGTGACACCGCTGTCCGGATGGCCACGTACGCCGTGGCGTCCTGCTTGTGGGCGAGCAACGCCTCGCCCAGCCACACGTGAACCATCGGGTCGTGAGGGTCGGCCGCCACGCGCTCGCTCAAGGTGGTGATGCCGTTCTTCTCGTCGAGGAGGTCCGACACAAGGGACAGGACGGGCACCTCACGGCCGAACTTGCTGGCGGTCCGGACGCGTGCCGCGACGAAGCTGCCCAGTTCAGTACTCGCACACTGCGTGGCGAAGCTCTTCCGCTTGTCCTCCAACGCGGCAGCGACTGTCTGACGCCCCTGGACGACCCTCGCCTCGGTCCGGGCGACCAGGTCTGGATTCACCGTGCGGGCTCGTGCTCGCAGGTTCTCAGCGGTCAGGCGAGCCTGTCTGGTCGCTTCCTTGGACAATCCCCTGAGCCGAGGGACGTACGCCATCTCGCTTCCTCTCACTTGTGGGTCAGCTGGTGCTCAGCCACCAGCTGCGCAACCTGGTCCTGGGTGAGCTGCTGTCCTCCGGCGGCGACCTGCGCGTCGGCGACGCGCTCGAGGAGCCCGGAGAGCGAGGAGACGTAGACGCCTGCGGCGCCCCGGGCGTAGTCGACGAGGAAGCTCCGGTGCATCTCCCACGCAACGGTGCGCAGATGCATCGCGACGTCGGCGGACACCCTGTCCGCCATCTTCGTCGGGAAGGCCCGGTACTCGTGCACGAGCACAGCCCCGACGACGGCCACCATCACGGGCCCCAGCACCAGGTGTCCGCCCGCAAGGCCGGCGATCTTGGCGATGCCCGACTTCACCGCTGCGGTGGCCACGGCGTGCTTGCCCGCCGCGGAGGCGGTTCCGTGCACCCCACTGGCGACGGCGGCGTTGAGGACCGACTGCCCGACAGCGGCCTTGGCCGGAGCCAGCACCAAGGAACTCGCCGCCGCGGTCGCCGCGATCCTCCCGGTCACCGCCGAGAACGCGCCTGGCCGCGCGGAGCCGCTCATCCCCCCAAGGGGGGTCACGGTCCCTCGAAGCTCGTGCACCCGGTCCATGACCACAGCGAGCACCGCGGAGTCGTCGCGCAGCCGTTGGGCGATGGCGTCGCTCAGGCTCCGGATTGCCTCGGGGGACTCGTAGAACTCGATGACGGCTTCACGCATGGCGTCGTCCGTGATGTTCTCGGCCGCGCAGGAGATCGCTCCGCCGGTGCCCTTGCGGTCCCGCACGAAGGTCAGCAGCGTCTTGGCGTACTCCACGTTGGCACCGGGCTCGAGCACCGTGACCTGACCGTCCGGTCGGGCGACGGACAGGGTCAACAGCTCACTGGTGTCCCGGCTGGCGATGGCGGCCCGGACCTTCTGCCTCGCCACCTCGACGAGGTCGTCACTGCGCCGGTCCATCGCGCTGATCAGTGGCTCGAGGTCGAGGCCCCCGACGATCCCGGCGATGAGGTCGTTGTCCACGAGACACATGTCCTTCGCTCGAGGGTCGCTGCCGGACCCCGGGTGTGGCGCGAGCGGCTGACGGGATCGCTCCAGCGGTGGTAGTCGGGTGACGAACCACTCACTTCCGGTCCCGTCGCTCACGTCCGTCCGACGCCAGCGACGCTAGGGGGAGGACGGGGCGGGATCTATCGGGTGAACCCCTAGCAATCGGTACCCCAGGGGCCCTGGCGTCGTCGGCCGGTGTCGAACGACAGCTCGCCCTGGACATCGTCGATGACACGACACACTGGGCGACACGCCGATCCGGCCCGAGCTGAGGGCGCAAGAGCTCTCAACGCCATGGTGCCCCCGGCCGCCATGGGCAACACTGGGCCGGTGCCGTGCTGGGGCGCCGGCCCAGCGCCGAAGGTGGTGACTCGGTGGCAGCGGAGCCCCCTCCCGGACACCGACGTCCCGGGCCGACCGGCCTGATCGGGCGATCATCGGTCCAGGCTGCACTGACGAGTGCACTGGACACAGCGCTCAGGGGCCACGCCTCCACCTACCGCATCGAGGGCGAGGCCGGCGCTGGCAAGACGATGCTGATCGAGTGGCTGCTCGAGGAGGCGGCTCGGCGATCGTTCCGTCCGGTCGCCGTCCGGCCGGTCGAGGGCGAGGCCGACCTACCACTCGCGGCGATGATCGACGTCATCCGGCCGCTCGCCGCCTGGCTGCCCGCTCTGCCCGAGGAGCACCGTGAGGTCCTCACGGCCGCCGGCGGGGGGGCCGGTTCGGCCTCGACCGACCGCCTGTTGCTCGCTGCTGCGACCCTGGCGCTGCTGGCGGCCGCGGCGGAGGAGGCACCGCTGCTCCTCGTCGTCGACGACGCACACTGGCTCGATCCCGAGTCGGGGCAGGCATTGAGCTTCGCCGCGCGTCGACTGTGGGCCGACAGGGTGGCAGTCGTCATCGCACAGCGGCCAACGGAAGATGACCGGATCTGCGGCCCGTGGACGGAGCTGCGGCTCGACGGCCTGACCGAAGCCGAGGTGGCTGAGCTGCTGGAGGCGGTGGCCGGAGGACGCCCGGCGACCGCGGTCGTCAGCCGCATCACCGAGGAGACCCGCGGCAACCCCCTCGCCGTGAGCCATCTCGCCCACCGACTGCCGCGGGAGTCGATCGTCGGCGACGCGCCGCTCCCGTTGACCCTGCCGATGCAGGAGGTGGCGCGCCGCACGTTCTCCCGGCTGGTCCTCGCCCTGCCGGAGCGGACACGCGCTGCCCTGGCCATCGTCGCGGCTGCCGGCTCCGCCGCGGCTCAGCTCACGCGCGCCGCGCTGCCTGAACTCGGATTGAGCATGGCCGACCTGCTCCCGGCCGAGGACGCCGGACTCCTCGTCAGCGCGACAGGGCAGCTGCACTTCGCCCATCCGCTCTACCGGGCGACCGCTCTTGAGGTCGTAGGGCCCGCTGGTGTCCGCAGGGCACATGCCGCGCTCGCCGTGGCCGCGCGAGGGCACGACCTCCAGCGGCACGCCTGGCACCGTGGGCTGTCCGTGGTGGGTACAGACGAGGACGCAGCCGCGTCCTTGCAGCGAGCAGCTGACGCGGCGGAACAACGGGTCGGAGCCGCCGCGAGCGTCGGTATGCGGAGGTTGGCCCTCTCCCTCAGCCCAGCGGGGTTGCAGTACGACCGCCGGGAACTCGCCCTCGCGTGCGCACTGAGCGCTGCGGGACACCACAACGAGGCCCGCAGTCACCTGCAGGGCCTCCTCACCCGTGACGGTGTCCCGCCGGACATCTACGCCGACGCCTCCTGCTACATGGCCCGACTCATGTTGTGGGACACGCCATTGGATCGACAGCCGGTCGCAGCGCACATCCCCGATGACCTCCCGCCCAGGCACAGGGCGGCCATTTTGGCCGTCGCCGCGTTGAGGGCCCGTAATATGGCGGAGTTCCGACGTTGGGCCGACCTGTCGCGGGCGGCCCACACTCAGATGACAGCGCTGCTCCGGGAGTGCCGGCCGGGTGCCGCTGTCGACGATGACGTTGCCGAGACGCTGTTCCTGTTGCCCACGCTGAGTCTGGTCGCAGAGGTCGATCTCGTCGGCGGCGCGCATCACTCCCCGGCGATCGACGAGCTCATCGCCCGGGTACGGCGGCTGCTCACCGCGTCACGCGGCACGGAGGTCGAGGCCTCCGCGGTCAGGCGAGGTCTGGTGGACATGCTCGACGATCTGGTCGGCTCACCCGCACAGACGCTGACCTGGACCTCCGCCCTCGACCTCGCCGACGAGCTGTTGACCCTGTGGCTCTCCGCAGCGCGGGCGCGACCATCGAGCGTCGCCTATCTGATGCTGGCCAGGACCGAGCTCGCGGGATGGACAGCCAAACTCCTGGTCGGCCTCACAGCTGCTGACCGAGGCATCGAGGTGTCGCGCGAGGTTGGCAGTCATGCCCTCGCAGGCTGGACCCACGCATACGCGTCCCGCCTCTGTGCCGCTCTAGGCGATGAGCGAGGCTGTCTCGAGCGCGTCGCAGCTGCCACGGAACTCGGAGCCATGCTCAACGAGCCGGGTCCGAGCGCTTGGGGAACCCACGCCCACGCACAGCTGCTCCTCGGTACGGGGCGCGCCGAGGACGCGGTCAGAGTCCTCGCCCCTGTCGCGGAGTTCGCGTCGTCCCTCTCCTTTCGCGGTGTGCGCTCCTTCCCCTGGCAACCCGACTACATCGAGGCCCTCGCCCGCAGCGGTCATACCGACCAAGCCGACGTCGTGCTGCGCGAGTGGCTCGCCAACGTCCCGGACGAACCCGACGACTGGCACCGAGCGGTCATCGCACGTTGCAAGGTCCTCGTACACGGGGAGGACCATGTCGACGAACTGGTGAGCGCCCTCCACGGCGGCGCCCTTCGACTGACCCCGATCGAGGAGGCGCGAGCTCAACTCGTCGCCGGCACCGCCCTACGCCGCCGACGCCGACCGGCGGCAGCGCGAGCCATGACAGAGACAGCCGCCACCACCTTTTCCCGGGTCGGTGCTCTGGGGTGGCGCGCCATGGCGGAGGACCAGCTGACCGACTGCCGGTGCTCCGGCACTGATCCTGATCATGACCTGGGGCTGTCCCCACAGGAGATGCGAGTCGCGCTGGAGATCGCCAGCGGACTGACCACGCGAGAGGCGGCCACACGACTGTTCTGCAGCTCAAAGACGGTCGAGTACCACCTCACACGGGTCTACGCCAAACTCGGCGTCCGCTCGAGAGCTGCCCTCGCGAGCCGGCTCGCCTCCGCGGTGGGGCCGCCTGCCCCCGTCGGCAAGAGATCGGTCCAGGGCTGACCCGAACGCGCGACACCAAGCGCCCGCAGCGGGACTGGCGTCGACGTCCGGCCCGCTAGCGATGCGTCTGCGCCCCGCGGCCAGCCGGTAGCGAGACCGTGGGTCGGAGGAACGCGGCTGACACAGTAGAACACAGTGCCAGTCGTCATCTCACACCCCAGGGGCGCCGATCGGTACTCGACGGACCCCGATTGCTAGGGGTTCACCCGATAGCTGTGACTCGCTCTTCCTCCTAGCGTCGTGCCTGTGAAAGCCATCCCAGCGGCCCTCCTCCCCGGGATCCGCTCCGCGCGGCGCGCTTCCGGGCTAAGCCGTCCTCCGTCCGCGCAGCCCGGGACGAAGCCGCGACGCCGACCGGCTCGCCCAGCCTGGGCCCGGGCCGGAGCCACACCCGTCACCACACCCGACGTCGATGCCGTAGGCGCTGAGGACACAACGACCCCCGAGGAGTCATTGCCCCACGTCAGCCGGCCTCCCGCATACACCGAGGTCGCGTCACGCTCGAACTGACGACTTGGAGGACTTCACATGTTCGGCAGAGGAAAGCAGCAGCACCGAGGTGCTTCAGCCCCCATCATTGCTGGCCCTTCGCTAACTCCAGACCCCTATGGGTCGTTCAAGATTGGAAGTTCGAGCACATGGCACCCGGCGTACCACTCTTGGTATGTCGTCTATCTTCATGACAAGCGTTCGATCTACGTCGCCGTACCACACCTCTCCGGCGGCGACACCTTTCGCGTTGATGATCTGCCTCACGATACATGGGTACAACTGAAAGACCGAACCGGACGTCAAATCCCTCTCAATGTGTACGTCGACTACAGTGGCCTCACAGGACGCTGGCTTCCCTAGCCCCTCAGCTCGATGAATCACGCAGCGATAAGGCGTCGCGTGAAGTCGAGCCCGCCCGACATGTCCGAGTCGCGGAGTCAGTGCACCACCAAAGGTGGGCTCATTGGGGCCCGCCAATCAACCTTCAGAATGCGACTGTTAAGACCTTGATCACGATGTGGATCGAGGGTGCTGACATGAGGCAACGGAAGGTGATCTCCGCGCCAGACGGTCGGAACATGGACCAAATCCACATCGGCTGAACACACGCGGAGCCCCCGCGGCCTTGACTGCATTCTCCGTTGACGTTGTCCATTGACACACGTCGCTGTGCACGAGACGACCACACAGGTCGAAGTCAACGCCAAGTAGCGGGGAACACACCGACGGCGCTGGGCGCAGGTGGAGCCGAGAGCGGCATTTCCGACGTGCACGCCCGTCAGGAGGCACGGCGCTGTCCGCGGGATCTGACATCACTGACAGCGTCCCGGACAGCATCGAGCACGCCACTTTCCTGCCCGGCACGTCCTCGCGGTCCTGCGTGCCCGGCACGAGGCTCCGGGCGCCGTCCGTCCGGGCGATCCTCGGCAACCTGCGGGGCTAGGTGTACTGACCAGAGACGTTGGTCGAGGGCATGTGACGACACGATCTGACTGATCTTGTTCGGGGAGGACCTCCGGACGTGGAGTGGAGCTGCTGAAGGCACCCGCTCACACGACCCGGAGGTCCTCGTGGCCCACGCTAACGCTGCCCTGACTCCTCGCCATCGACTCAAGCTGGCGCATGCCGTGGTGGAGGACGGCTGGACGATCAGCTACGCGGCGACGGTGTTCAACGTCTCCCGGCCCACCGCCGAGCGATGGGCTGAGCGGTATCGCCAGACCGGCGAGGCCGGCATGGCGACCGCAGCTCGCGGCCACACACGTGCCCGCGGCGCACCCCGCGGCCGGTAGTGCGCAAGATCGTGCACCTGCGGTGGAAGAAGCGCCTCGGGCCGGTGGCCATCGCCGCTCGACTCGGCCTGGCCGCCTCCACGGTGCACGCGGTGCTGCGCCGCTGCCGGATCAACCGGCTCTCCCACGTCGACCGGCGCACCGGCGAGCCGATCCGCCGCTACGAGCACGACCGGCCCGGTTCGCTGCTGCACGTCGACGTCAAGAAGCTGGGCAACATCCCCGACGGCGGCGGCTGGCGCTACGTCGGCCGCCAGCAAGGCAGGAAGAACCGGGCCGCCACGCCGGGCAAGCCGCGCAACGCCCAGTACAACCCGCTGCTCGGCACCGCGTTCGTGCACACCGTGCTCGACGACCACAGTCGCGTGGCCTACGCCGAGATTCACGATAACGAGACCGCCGCCACCGCCATCGGCGTGCTGCGCCGGGCGGTGGCCTGGTTCGCCGCCCACGACGTCACCATCCAGCGGGTGCTGTCGGACAACGGCTCGGCCTACCGCTCCCACGCCTGGCGCGAGGCCTGCCTGGGGCTCGGCATCAAGCCCAAGCGGACCCGGCCGTACCGGCCACAGACCAACGGCAGTATCGAACGCTTCCACCGCACGCTGGCCGACGGCTGGGCCTTCGCCCGAATGTTCAGCAGCGAGTCAGCGCGCCGAACGGCCCTGCCGGGCTGGCTGCACGAGTACAACCATCACCGGCCCCACACCGCGATCGGAAACCGACCCCCGATCACACGCTTGACCAACCTGTCCGGGCAGTACAGCTAGGGCCAGATCGCGAGCCTTGCTGTGCGCGGCGGACCGAACGAAGTGTGCGCTCCGACCCCTTTGCGCGCTCCCGGCCCCAATTCAACAACTGGCAGCCGGGGTACTCTGCGGGCAAGCTGAGGAAGTCATCGGCTGGCTTGTCCACCACGCTGGGTGACGGCTGTCGAGGGCGACAGGTGACAACTCGAAGCTCGGAACCCGGCTGCGCCACACCCAACGCCGACCAGTGATCCACCGCAGGACCCACGTTCACCACGCTGAAGGTCCACCACTCCCTGTCATTGAGACTCTCGGCGCATAATGTGCGAGCGCCATAGCGCGGCGTCACCTCGCGCCTACTCGATGGAGACTGGCTTGCCCGCAGACATTCCCCGCGAGGACCGCTCGCTCCGCCTGCCCAAGACCATGGTCGGTCGGACGTCGGCACAGCAAGCGCTCGTGGAGGGGCTGGATGCGGCGCTTTCGAGTCGCTCATCAGTGCATCTGATCGAGGGCGAGGCCGGAGCAGGCAAGACGATGCTCGTGGAATGGCTCATGGTCGAGGCGGCGCAGCGCTCGTTCCGCCAGGTGATCGTCCGGCCCGTGGAGGGCGAAGCCGACTTGCCTCTGGCGGCGATGGTCGACGTCGTCCGACCGCTCGCCCGGTGGCTCCCCGCCCTCCATCCCCAGCACAACGAGGTCCTAACGGCCGCTGCCGGCGGAGGAGGGCGTGGCTCCACCGACCGACTGCTGCTCGGCGCTGCGACGCTCCAACTCATCGCCGCAGCTGCGGTGGAAGTTCCGGTGCTCCTCGTCATCGACGACGCGCACTGGGTCGACGCCGCCTCAGGTGAAGCGCTGAGCTTCGCGATCCGTCGGCTGCTGGCTGACCGAGTGACCGTCGTCATGGCGCAACGGCCGACCGAGCAGCAGCGTGTCCGCGGCCCCTGGGACGTCATTAGCCTCCCTGGCCTGGCCGAGTGCGAAGTGGGGGAACTGCTCGCGACGGCGGCTGGTGTACAGCCCGCGCCCTCGGTCGTGGTCCGAGTCCGCGAGGAAACGCTTGGCAACCCCCTCGCCGTCAGTCACCTTGCGAACCAACTTTCCCGAGATGCACTCGTTGGTAATGCGTCGCTTCCGCTGTCCCTGCCTCTGCAGGACGTCGCCCGCCGCACCTTCTCCGGGCTGATCCGTGCGCTTCCCGAGGCGACCCGTACCGCCCTAAGTGTGGTCGCTACTGCCGGCTCGATCGCTGCTCAGTTCACGGCACACGCCTTGTCGGAGCTCAGATTGTGTCTTTCTGACCTCCTGCCGGCCGAGGAGGCCGGCCTCGTCGTTGTCGGGAGTGGGCATCTGGACTTCGCCCACCCGTTGTACCGGGCCGCAGCGTTGGAGGTCGTTGGGTCAGCTGGTGTCCGCCGTGCGCACGCGGCGCTGGCCGCGGCCGCAAAGGACAGTGACCCGCAGCGACACGCCTGGCATCGCGGGTTGTCCGTCGTCGGGACCGACGAGAATGCGGCGGCTGTGCTGGAGCAGGCGGCGGATGCGGCGGAACGACGGGTTGGTGCCGCCGCCAGCGTCGGAATGCGTAAGCTAGCGGTGACGCTGAGTCCTCCAGGACCGATGCGCGATGTGCGGGAACTTGCTGCCGCCCGGGCACTGCGAGCCGCTGGTCAGCATGCCGAGGCTCTTAGTCACCTGCAGGTTCTCTTGGCGCGTGACGGCGTGGCCTCGGAGGTGTGGGCGGCCGCATTCGAATTGTCGGCTCGGCTCATGTTGTGGGACACGCCGCTGGATGCACAGCCGGTGGCCCAGCACATCCCCGCTGACTTGCCCCCGCGACAGAGGGCAGCAACGCTCATGGTGGCAGCTCTGAGGGCTCGAAACATGGTTGAGCTCCAGCGCTGCAGGGACCTGTCACAGGCCGCACACGTTACGATGCGAGCGCTCTTCGCCAACCGCGAGCCTTCGATCACCGCGCTGAGCGGTGACGTCGAGGAGACGCTATTCCTGCTGCCGACGCTCAGCTTGGTGGCGCAGGTGGACGTGTTGGGTGGCGCGCATCGGTCTGCATCGGTGGACGAGCTCATCGGGCGGGTGCAGCGGCTGCTGGCTGCGGCGCGCGGTGGGGAGGAGGAGTCGTCAGCTGTACGGGCCGGCCTCGTGGCCATGCTGGACGACTTGGTTGGGTCGCCAGCCCAGGCGTTGACCTGGACTCCGGCCCTCGATCTCGCCGATGAGCTCATCACCCTGTGGTTGTCGGTGGCACGGGCGCGGCCGTCGAGCGTCTGCTACCTCATGTTGGCGCGCACCGAACTGGCTGGCTGGACCGCCAACCTGTTGGCAGGGCTCACCGCCGCGGATCGGGCGATCGAGGGTTTGCAGGAACTGGGCAGTCTCGCCCTCACCGGCTGGGCTCATGCCTACGCGGCACGCATCTGTGCGGCGATGGGTGACGAACGACGGTGCCTGGAGCACGGCGCTGCTGGCACCGACCTGGGAGCGAAACTGCACGAACCCGGCCAGAGCTTGTTTGCAGCACTTGCACGCGGACACCTGCTGTTGAGCACCGGACGCGCGAAAGAGGCGACGGAGGTCTTGTCACCCGCCGCCGACTTCATGACCTCCATGCAGCTTCATGGCACACGCGCCATCCCGTGGCAGCCGGATTACGTCGAGGCCCTGGCCCGGAGTGGCCGAGTAACCCAAGCTGACGCCGCGCTGCAGGCGTGGGTCAAATCAATGCCTGCTCAACCGGATGATTGGCATCGAGCCGTAGTGGCCCGGTGTCGGGTAGTGCTACACGGGGAAGAAGGCGTCGACGAGCTGCTGGCCGCTGTCTCGACCGGGAGCCTCCGGTTGACACCCCTCGAGGAGGCACGCGCCCAGCTCGTAGCCGGGACCGCTCTGCGTCGCCGCCGCCGCCCCACCGCCGCCCGAGCCCTCATCCAAGAGGCGGCAGCGACCTTCAGCCGAGTCGGAGCCGCGGGGTGGCGCGCCACGGCGGACATTGAGCTCGGTAATGCTAGGCGCTCCGGCACCACCGCCTTGAGTGGTGTTGTTGACGGCTTCGGCCTCACCCAACAGGAGATGCGGGTCGCGCAGGAGATCGCCAGCGGGGCAACGAACAGGGAAGCGGCCGCGCGCCTGTTTTGCAGCCCCAAGACGGTGGAGTACCACCTGACCCGCGTGTACTCAAAGCTCGGCGTGCGTTCGCGATCGGCCCTCGCCCGACAACTGGCTGTGCCGCTAGTCGGGGAGTGACTAGCCTGCGACCAACTGGGTTGTGGAGTGCTCCCGGGTTCTCAGACGATGTCGGTGAGCTAGGGAGCCGGTAGGAAATTGCAGAATTCGAGGAAGTATCTACTCAACGCCGGATGGGGGGACGTACCGACGGCCAATGGCGGCAGCACGGGCACGGAAGTGCCGGCGCAGCAGCGGGCTGGAGGGAAGCGCCGCTCTCGCGAGCATCTTGAGCACCGCATTGAGGCCTGACCAGCGGAAACACTGCCCCGAAACCGCCCCTTCCAAGCTGACTGTGCGGGTTCGATCCCCTCACCCGCTCCACCGTGGTATCGCGGTATCGCGGTATCGCGGGACACCGTTCACAGGTGTCCCGCGACACCATCTAGTTCGGCGGTCTGCGGTGCCGCCATGACTCATCCTCATGTGGCTTGAGACCTCCAGCAGACCGGTACGGGACACCTTAACCGGAGGCGTCGTCTGTATAGTCGCGACCCTGTCGGCAGACCACGGCGGAACGGCGGCGGCCGAGACCGCCGCTCGCGTGAGGGCGTCATGTCAAGGATCATCAGAAGCCCACCGGTTCGTGCTTCTGAGGATGCAGTGGCGTTACGAAGCCGGGCCACTTCTTTGTGCAGGCCGCGCCATCCTCAACGTGGCGGTCGCCGACGACGCCATCGCCTCCAACCCGTGCCGGTTGCGCGGCGCCGGCACACCCAAGGCCACCCGGCCGTCCCGTGCACTCACCGCCGCAGCGGCACTGCAGCTGGCCGAGCAACTGGGGCGAGACCGGAGGACCGCCCGGTACCGCGCACTGCTGCTCGTCCTCGCCTTCGGCGGGCTCTGGTTCGGTGAAGCCACTGCGCTGCGCCGATCCGACGTCCTGGCCGGCGGCCGACTGCGCGTCGAGCGTTCGGTGCGACGCGTTGGCGGCCGGTGGGTGGTCGGCGAACCGAAGACCGACGCCGGACACCGGACGGTGACCCTCCCCGCCGCGGTCGCGGCGGTACTGGAGGAGCACCTGGGGAAGCACGTCCCAATCCCTCCAGACGCCCTCCTGTTCACCACCAGTACCGGCGGCTACCTCGCCCGCAGCAATTGGAACTCGACCTTCCGCCGCGCCGCCGAGGCCATCGGTCTGCCAGCAGTGCGGCCCCACGAGCTCCGCCACACCGGGGCGACGCTGGCCGCATCGACCGGCGCAACGACTAAGGAACTGATGCGCCGGCTGGGCCACTCCTCCCCTGCCGCCGCCCTCCTCTGCCAGCACGCCGCCGACGACCGCGACGCCGAGATCGCTCGCGCTCTCGATGCCATGCTGGACGCCGCATCGGGCGCCCGCGCCGAGGCCCAGGATCGAGACGACGGCACGCCGCCGTGACCGGCCGGGCCGTAAGGCTCCCCATGCACTTGCCTTCGGACACCGCTCGGAGCAAGAATGGAGCATGACCGAGCTCCAATTTGAGTCTGTTGAGGAGCCGTTTCGCTCCCACCCTGACCTGGCCGAGGCGGCTCTCCGCGCCCTCTACACCGCGGAGTTCGTCGGGGCTGCCCCTCATCGAGCCCACTCAGTGTTGGGTTGGGACGCCCTCCTTGCAGTGAGCAACTCGCTCGGCTCAGGCAAGACCACGCTGGTAGGCATTCAAGTGAAGGAAGCAAGCACGCGGTCGTGGAGCCGTGAGAGTGCCGAGCAGATCACCAGCGTCCGCCAGATGCTCGAACGCTTGCTTCAGGAAGCCGAGGGCTCCCCTCGGCCGGCCGGAGAGTGGCAGCCGGTGCTGTCCACGTTGGACGAGGATCTTGTTGCCCGGCTGGTGGGAGCATCGCCATCGTCGATCCGCCGCTACAGCTCTGGTGGTCGGGAAACCCCCCAAGCGATCGCGGAACGCCTGCACTTCATAGCCCTCGTCCTCGCCGAGCTCGCCGGCTCCTACAACGACTACGGCATGCGGCGCTGGTTCACCCGCCCACGATCAGCGCTCGACGGACGGTCGCCCGCGGACCTCATGGGCAAGGACTTCAATCCCGACGGCCCGAACGGGGAGCGCATCCGCCGGCTGGCCGAGAGCCTACGCACCGCATGACGACGGTCTTCCGCAACGCCGACGCACGCTTCCCACCACTGTGGGAGACCGACGCCCAACCAGCCGCCCGGTGGCACGGGTCCGGCGAAGGCCCCGCCCAGTACGTCGCCGATACCCCCGACGGGGCGTGGGCGGAGTTCCTGCGGCACGAAGAGATCACCGAGCCGGAGGACCTTGCTGGAGTGGCCCGCAGCCTCTGGGCGTTCGAGGTGGACGACGGCGAGCTGGCGGGCGCATTGCCATTGACGGCCGAAGGCTTGTTAGGCGGCGAGGAGACGTATCCGGCCTGCCAGGAGCTCGCACGGCAGGCGCGGGCGGCGTCGGGCGCCCCCACCATCCGCGCCCCGTCGGCCGCGCTGCTGCCTGGCGCGGCACGAGGCGAACGGACGGAAGGAGGCGGCCTGGTGCCGGCAGCTGACCGGGACGGGGTGGTCTACGTCCTCTACGGCCGCCGTCCGGACCTGCGGGGCTGGCGGGTCGTGGAGGCGGGACGTCCGCCGGTCCGGCTTCTCAGCCTGGTCCGGCCGATGGATTGGTCATGAGTTGGTCACGAACGGGCCCCTGAGCCCCCGAATGTGGGCTCTGACCGGGGCGGATAGGCACGCCGACTCCAGCCTTCCAAGCTGGCCATGCGGGTTCGATTCCCGTCACCCGCTCCACGTCTTGACCAGCCCAGATGTCCGTCTGCCCAGTTCAGCGAGGCTTTGGCGCTGCTCCTGTGCCTCAACGGCGCTGACCCCTGTCGACCGCGGACCACCGGCTCTGGCCGGTGCTTGAGGCACGACCTCAAGTAGTCCCGGTCCGCCGCCACAGCAGGAGCGCTTTCAACCCGTAGGCGCGCACAACTCCTCGACTCAAAGCCGTCGATGGGCGCTGGGGCGGTCTCCGACACGCTGCCGAGCACGGCGGCTGCGCATCGGCCGACCGGCTGGTATCTACCCGTCGACCGGTGGATCGTCTATCCCCGCCGAGTGGGTCCATAATCGCCGCGCCCCTCCACGCTTGCATCGTTGATCCGGCGTCCTTCGACGTGTTGGGGCCCGGGACGGTAGTGCCCCGCTCGGCATCAGCCGCGGACGGTCGGTGCGCTGCTCGGGAGGAGGAGGTCCATGGTCCGCGTCATGGTCGTTGATGACGAGGCTCTCGTCCGGTCGGGTCTGAAGCTGATCCTGGGCTCGGCCGATGACATCGAGGTGGTCGCCACGTGCGATGGAGTTCAAGCGATCGAGGAGGCGCGGCGTCACCGACCCGACGTGATCCTGCTGGATCTGCGGATGCCCGAGGTCGACGGCCTTGCTGTGCTGCGCCAGCTCGCACGGCGGCCCCATCACCCCGCGGTGGCGATGCTGACCACCTTCGACTCCGACGAGTTCATCGCCCAAGCACTCAGGCTGGGGGCTGCGGGTTTCCTGCTCAAGGACACTGAGCCCGAACAACTGGTACACGCGGTGCGGATGCTCGCCGCTGGCGGGAGCGTGCTGTCCCCGACCGTCACGCGCACGGTGATCAGTGGGTATGTCGAGGGCAGCGCCCGACCGGCCGACGTGGCCCGGATCGAGGCGATGAGCCGGATCGAGGCGATGAGTCCGCGGGAACGCGACGTGCTGGGCCTGATCGGGCAAGGCCTGTCCAACGCCGAGATCGGTCGGCGTCTCTATCTGAGCACTGCGACGGTCAAGGACTACGTCAGCGCAGTGCTGACTCGGCTGGACGTGACCAACCGCGTCCAGGCGGCCGTCGTGGCCCGCGAAGCCGGCGTGGTGTCGCCGTCGGAGGGCGAAGGCCGATGACGCCGATGACGCGCCCGCGGGCGGCGCTCGTCGATGCCGGTGTGGTGGCGTTGGCCCTGCTCGACTCCTGGCTCCGCGCAGTAGACGAGGGAAGTGGACTGTTCGTCTCCCTGGTCGCTGCCCTCGCGCTCGCCTTCCGCCGTCGGTGGCCCTTCGTGGTCTTCGCGCTGACCCTTCCGGCGCTGTACACCGCCCACGTCCTCGTCGCACCTCTGGTCGCCCTCTACACGGTCGCCGCCACGTCTCCCGCTCGGCGCCCGGTGCTGGTCTGCGCCGTGATCACCGCTCTCGGGGACTTCCGGCCCTGGGACCACCTGCCCTGGCCATCGACCGATCCCGATCTCGCCGAGCCGTTCAGCGAGCTCCTCGGGGGCGTCCTTCTTGGGCTCATCGACACCGCTGTGTACGCCAGCGCTCCGGTGGCGCTGGGGTTCTTGGTCCAGACCCGACGGGAGCTTTCCGCCCGGTTCGCCGAACTCACCGCCGGCCGGGAACGGGAGAAGCGGTTGGTGTCAGAGACGGTGTTGGCACAGGAACGCGCACGCCTGGCCCGGGAGATGCACGACGTCGTCTCCCATCAGGTCAGCCTCATCGCCGTCCAAGCAGGCGCCCTGAGGGTCACGACCCACGACGAGGGGGTTCGTGACACCGCGGACGCGATCAGGAAGCTCAGCGTCCAGACCCTTGAAGAGCTGAGGCAGATGGTCGGCGTGCTGCGGGCGGCCGGCGGGCACGTGTCCGAACTCGCCCCACAGCCACGTCTGGGCGACATCCCCCGGCTGGTCCAGGCAAGTGGACACGACGCCCGCGTGGTGCTCGACGGTGTCAGCGGCCGCAGCTGGCCCGACGCGGTCGAGCGGGCTGCCTACCGCACGGTGCAGGAGGCCCTGACCAACATCAGCAAGCACGCTCCCGGTGCCCCGGTCACGGTGCAGATCGCGCCGTGGGGAACCGGACTGTGCGTCGCCATCCGCAACGGGCCGTCAACGGCGGCACCGCCGGCCACCGACCTTCCCGGCGGTGGACACGGTCTCATCGGGCTGCGCGAGCGCGCCGAACTCCTCGGCGGCGTCCTACGGGCGGCACCCACCGACGACGGCGGATTCCTCGTCGAGGCCGTCTTTCCCAACGGCTCCGGGCCCGAACAGCGCCGGCAGAACTGACCGCCGAGGACACGGAAGCGCCCCTCCCCGAAAGGGTGCGGGATCCGCCGGTCGGCGGGGTACCCGCCAGTCGATCGGCGGGATGCGTTCACGCCGTCCGCCGCGCCATCGTGACAGTCATGACGCACACTGCGGTCTCGTTCGGCCGCGGCTCGACCAGCTCAGAGCCCCTCACGGGCCTCGCCATGACCGCTGCGGTGAGCCCTGGCGGGGCCGAACACCGTCTGGCAGCCGGGGGCCGCAGCTCGCCATCCGAGCGCAAGGTCCGCATCACCGGGCTGGACCTCGCCCGCGGCCTGGCGGTCCTGGGCATGATCGGCGCGCATCTGGACCTGACCGAGAACCTGTCCTGGTCGCCGTCGAGCTGGCAGGCCCTCGTCTACGGCCGGCCCGCGGCGTTGTTCGGCGTCCTGGCCGGGGTGTCCATCGCGCTGCTGTCCGGGGGCACCCGTGCGGCAACCGGGGAAGACCTGGTCCGCGCGCGGAAGCGGATCATGGTCCGTGCGGCCTGGGTGTTCCTCATCGGCGGCGCGCTGGAACTGCTGGGCACGGAGATCGAAGTCATCCTCGGCGCCTACGCGGTCCTGTTCGTGCTCGCGCTGCCGTTCCTCCAGTGGTCACCACGCCGCCTGCTGATGCTGGCCGCCGGCATCGCGGTGATCGCCCCGCCGGTGTCCCTGCTGCTGTCGCAGGTGGCGATCGTGACCGAGGCCGAAACGGCGTTCACCTCCCTGGTGCTCACCGGTGCCTACCCGGTGCTGTGGTGGTGGGCGTTCGTCCTGGTGGGCCTGGCCGTCGGCCGGCTCGACCTCTCCGCCCGCCGGGTCCGGGCCGTCCTCCTCCTCGCCGGCGCGGCGGCGACGGTCACCGGCTACGCACTCGGCTGGGCGAGCACCCACCTGCTCGCCAGCGGCGTCGCCGTCCCGGAGCCCGTGGACGCGTCCGGGCGCATGCCGGGGTGGAACGAGGAGAGCATCGGGCAGTGGGACTGGGCCTGGCTCAGCGGAGCCCAGCCGCACACCGGAACGCCGTTCTGGTTGCTGGCCTCGGCCGGTGTCGCGGTCGCCGCCATCGCCGTCTGCCTGGCCGTCGCCGAGGCCTTCCCACGCCTGACCTATCCGGTCGCCTCCGTCGGCGCGATGGCTCTGACGGCGTACAGCCTGCACATCGTGGTCCTTCGGGTGTTCCCTCCCGACGGATCCTTCGGCTGGCCGATCTGGCTGCTCTTCATCGCCGGCGCGATGGTCTTCGCGGTCGCCTGGCGGCTGCTGGCCGGCCGCGGCCCGCTCGAGCGACTGCTCACCTGGAGCTCCAACCGGGCAGCCGGACTGTCCGACCGCACGCCCGCGCCGACGGTCTAGCAGCCTCGCTCCTCCGCACAGGACTGTGCGGCACTCCATTGCACGAGGTGACGTCACACAACCACTTCGCGAGTCCGGACCGGGCTCGTTCACTCCTGCCGCGGAGCAAGCGATGGACCCCCGCCCAGCGCTTGATGCCGCGGGGACCGAGCGCGGTACCCGCGGCAGCTGCGGAACGGGAGACGACGCTCCGTCACCTGGGTCAGCGACGCGGACCCCGGCGGAAGTCCGACTCCCTCAGCGCCGGGAGAACCACCACGGTCCGACGGATCACTGAGGGCCGACCCGAGCGGGGACATCCGCGCACACGGACTGGAGAACGACGGGAGGTCCCTGCGGGGCGGACCGAATACCGATGGGATGCGGACTTGGCTGTCGCGATACCCCCTCGACTGAGGCACGCTGAAGGCACGGTGTAGGGCGAAGAACGCTTTGACCAGCCGATACGGACGCCAGGAGACCACGCCTTCCGAGCTCGCCATGCGCGTTCGATTCCCGTCACCCGTTCCACGCGTTTCGCAGCTCAACCGGCCTGCAAGCCCTCCTGGAGGAGGTCTGGAGGACCCTCCGAACGCCCCCGTTCCAGGCCCCTGGAGACCCCTGCTTTCCCCTGCGTGGGTCATGAATGGGTCACGCCGCTCGGTCGAAACAGCCTGGTGAGGACCTTGTCGGACCGACGGACATGACTTCGTGACCCAGCGGGGTCACGAAGTTCCCTCTGCTGGCCAGTTGCCAGGTCCCGCCGGCGGCCACGGACTCGAGCTCACACGTCGCGGGAGCGGTTCGAACCGGTCACGCCGCGTCAACGCGATCCCGGGATAGGCCGACGCCGGTCGGCGTCGCCGGCGCAGTTGTTCCCGGGCGCCGGCCAGGTCGCCGTCGTGGACGCCGCGGTCATAGGCGTAGATGAACCCGACGCGAGGATCGTCTGCGTCTGCTTCGACCGGCCGCACCGGGCGATCAAGACCCGGCCGGGCTCGTTGACCCAGAACTGACTCGGGATGCACGGCTGCGTGCGGTGATCGGTGGAACCTCACCTGAGCTGCGGTTCCGTGATTGGGCGTTGTTGGCCGACGACGACCCAGGTTGGCTGAGTTGCGGTCCTCTGCGGACTGTGTGCGGACTGGAGATGGCGTGATCCGCGGACCCATCCGAGCCGTCCTGAGGGGCCAGGCAGCCGCTCCACAGCCGGCCAAGGGTGCCGGCTGCAGCGGGCCGCCGGAAAGGCGCCATCGTGTCCGTGCGGGATGGGCCTACGGCCCACCCGTCCCCCGACCCGCGCAGTCTCCGGGCTCGCCGGGGCGGTTCACGGTCACGTTGACCGTCAGGGTGGAGGATCGGCGGTGGCTGCCTGGCGGACGACCGCGGATGCTCCGAGGGGGGAGAGCGTATGTTCTCGGTGGATCTACCGAAGGACGGCGCGGGGGACGACGTGCTGCCGGACGTCGTCCGGGTCGTGGCCTCGAACGACGGGGACTGCCGGCCCGATCATCCGGTACTGCTGGCGAGGCGCCTGCCGGTCGGCACTGCCGTCGATGCGACGGCGGAGACGACGCTGTGGAAGGTGTCGGTAGGCGATCCGGACGAGCGCGGGAATCGGCCGGTCACCGTGCGCACGCTCGACGACCACCCGCTGGTGGCACTCCGGTTGACCGGCGGCGGCCCCTGCGTGCTCGACGTCCAGGTGGCCTCCGGCGTGCAGGCTTGGGGGTTGGGTCAGTGCTTCGGGCCCTCGTCGGCCCGGGTGGACTGGGTCGGACGCCGCCGAAGTGTCGTCGACGCGAGTGTGCAGGACAGGTTCCGCCCCTATGGCCACGGCACACAGGATTACGAGAAAGGGGTCGAGGGCTACCTCCAAATTCCAGTGCTGATGGTCGCCGGTGACCCGCAACCGTTCGCGATCGTCCTCGACTACGTCTTCCGCATCGAGGCCGACTTCGGCACGAACCCGTGGTCCTTCCGGCTCGGCTCCGACGTCCCCGGCAACCCGACCTTCCCCGTGCGCGTCTACCTCGTGGGTGGCGCCACATCGCTCGACGTGCGGCGCCGGGTGATGGACCTGCTGGGCCGACCCCCGGTGCCGCCGCGCAAGGCGTTCGGGCTGTGGATGTCGGAGTACGGGTTCGAGACCTGGCAGGACGTCGATCACGTGATCGGCGCGCTCCGTGGCGGCGCCTACCCCTTCGACGGCATCGTCCTCGACCTGTTCTGGTTCGGCGGGATCGCGCAGCATGGCGTGGACCACAGCGAAGTCGGGCGCTTGGGGTGGGACATCACCGACACCCCGGGTGTGGACGACCCCTACTTCCCGGACCCGCAAGGGAGGTTGGCGAGCTACCGCAACCAACACATCGGCTTCGCCCTCATCGAAGAGTCGTACGTCAACACCTCCACCAGCACCTACATCGAGCTTGGCCGCGCAGTCCAGAATCCCTTCGTCCGCCTCGGCCCCAGCGACCTCCAGTTCACGAGCGTCTGGTTCGGGCAGGAAGCCACGATGATCGACTGGAGCGTTCCGGGCGCCGGTGCGTGGATCCACGACCACCGGCGCAAGCCCTTCATGGTCGACTATGGGGTGCGAATGCACTGGACGGACTTGGGCGAGCCCGAGTTCTTCCACGATCGTGCCCACTACGCAGGTCACGACCTGGACGGCGACGGCTCGCGCCGCACCGGGCATGCCGACGTCGCCAACGTCTACAACCTGTTCTGGCACCGGTCCATCGACGACGGATATTCCCGGAACAACACCGATCAGCGGCGGCTGTTGCTGACACGTGCCGCCACCGCCGGCATCCAGCGGTACGGCGCCGCCGTGTGGTCGGGTGACACGAGCAGCCGCATGCCGGTCCTGGTCTCCCAGCTGCACAACCAGGCCCACATGTCCTGCTCCGGGATCGACTACTACGGCTCCGACGTTGGCGGTTTCCACCGCCAGGACGCCGACGCTCAGCGGCTCGACGAGCTCTACACCCAGTGGTTCGCGAACAGCGCGTGGCTCGACGTCCCGTTGCGGCCGCACGTCAACAACTACGACTTCTACACTCAGCGCTCCGACGACAAGCCGGACGGCCCACGCCGCCACCCCGTGGCGCCCTACGAGGTGGGCCACCGGCCGAGCAACCTGGCCAACCTCCGGACCCGGTACGAGCTCATTCCCTACTACTACTCGCTGGCCCACCAGGCATCGCTCGACGGAACCCCGATGATGCCGCCGCCGGGCCTCGTCTACCCCGACGCCGCGTTGCTCGGCATCGGGCACCAGAAGCTGATCGGCACCGACCTGATGGTCGCCGTGGTGGCCGGCCACGGCGAGTACGCCCGCAGTGTCTACCTGCCGGCCGGTCGGTGGTACGACTTCTGGTCCGGAGCCGCCGTGGAGAGCGCGGGGCAGTGGGTCACGTTCGTCCCTGAGTACCGGGACGGCGTCTTCCGGCTGCCGGTCTTCGCGCGGGGGGGCGCGGTCATCCCGAGAATGCACGTGGACGACGGCACGCAGGACTCCGCCGGGCACCAGGCCGACGGGAGCCGCGACGAGGATCTCGTCCTGCGCGTCTATGACGGGGGCGAGGTCGGCGGGCGGTTCACCGTCTACGAGGACGACGGCGAGACCCGCTCGTCCGCACCCAGGACGACCGACATCGTCCAGCGTCACGAGGGTGAGGACATCGTCGTCGAGGTCGCGGCCGCCGAGGGGCTGGTGCCGGACTCGGCGGACGTCCGCCCGCTGCGGATCGAAGTCGTCTCTCCTCTCGTCGTGTCCGGTGTGACACTGAACGGTGCCCCGCTGCCGCTGCTGCCGTCTCCAAGCCGCACGCAGCCCGGGTGGGCCGCCGACCCGGACAGTCGAACTGTCCATGCGTGCGTGCCCGATGCCGGCGTCGCGGCGGCGCATACGTTCCGGTTCACCACCGCCGGGACGCTCCCCGCGACGTCGTCGGTGCTCCTCGTCTGCGACTCCGCGTACACCACGTGGGGAGAGGACGTCCACGCCCGCTTCGTGACCCCGGTGCAGACTGCGCACGGGCCGCTCACCGAGGTGCAACTCGAACCCTCGGTCACCTACGCGTACCTGTATCCTGCGCCGGCCGATCACCCGAGCGGGCCGATCTGGACCCTGCTGCTCGACCACCTGCAGCCGAACCAGGAGGTCCGGTTCGCCTTGGAGAAGCGGCGCGGCGACGTCGTTGTCCACACCAGCCCGCGGCAGTTCTTCCGCTACGTCGGTCCTGGCGGGTACGCCGGGGAGATCCGGGGGAACCTCCACTGATCAACATGGTCCAGCAGCCGGTGGAAGGGTCACCGACTCGATCCCGTTCTTGTCGATGGTCAGAGCCGCATCGCACAGGCACCCAGCGCCGGGTGCACAGGGAGTGACCTTCACCGTTGTTTTGTTGTCCTTGACCCGCTCGAGGGTTGCCTGCGGCAACCCTCGGTCTTGAATTCCAGCAGCTCGTCCACAGAGATCGCGTTGTCTCCGGCATGTGACCGCGCCCAATCAACTGACAGCGCTTTGGCGCAGTGGCGTAGCGACGACAACAAGTGGACAGCTCGGATTTCAGTTGGCGCTAGGCCCTACGTAGCGGTGCAAGCGTCTTCTCCCGGGAAGTCGCTCGGTGCCTGCGTGAGGGCGCGCCAGTAGACGGATGACTCAAGAAGACGTCGCATCAGGGCGCCGGTAGCCGGCGAGCACAGATCAGGGTGACCGCGAGCCGGGCCAGCGAGGTGATGGTCTGTGCGGTGCGGTCGTAGCGCAGGGCCAGGCGTGTGTAGGACAACAGCCAGCCGAGGGTCCGTTCCACGACCCAGCGGTGCCGCCCGAGCCGGGCGCTGGAGTCGCGGCCGATGCGGGCGATGCGGGCGATGATCCCGCGGCGGCGCAGGTAGCGGCGCACGCGGGGGTTGTCGTAGCCAAGGCGGCGTGCAGCTTGACCGGTCGCCGGCGGGGGTGGCCGCGACCGCCGCGCTTGATCGCCGGCATGCGGTCGAGGATCGGTTCGACGAACAGGCTGTCGGGCCGGTTCGCGGCCGAGACGAGCACGTTGAGCCGCAGCCCGTGGGCGTCGACGAGCAGGTGGTACTTGCTGCCGGCCTTGCCCCGGTCGGTCGGGTTTGGGCCGGTCAGCTCACCCCCTTCTCGCCCGGACGCTGACCGAGTCCAGGGACGCTCGCGACCGGTCCATCTCGCCCTGCTGGCCGAGGCGGTCGAGCACCGCCTGGTGGACACGGTCGAACACGCCGGCCTGGGCCCACTCGCGCATCCGCCGCCAGCAGGTCCAGCTCGACCCGTGACCCAGCTCGGTGGGCAGCTTGGTCCAGCCGATGCCGGTGGAGAGCACGAAGGCGATGCCCTCGAGCACGTCTCGGTCAGAGACCCGCGGGCGACCGGTGCGGCCGTGCACTGCCGGCCTCTGCGGCGGGATCAGCGGCTCGACCAGCGCCCACAACTCATCGCTGATCAGCCGGGGCGGCGGGGCAGACGCCGGCGACGACATGCCCGGGCCTGAGCCGAACCGTCAGGACGGAACAGAGCCCGAAGCCCTACTTCTGCAACGTCTTCTAAGAGGCGATTGGTCGCATGGTGGTCACGCGGACCCTCGAGGACACCGCAACGAGCCGTCCACCTGCGCGGACACACCTACAGGATCCCGCCTTCGAATCTGGCCATGCGGGTCCGATCCCCGTCGCCTGCCCCGCGGATCAGCGTGCCTCTCAGGCCTCTGGATGAGCCTCCGGAGGGCCGTTGCTCGTGATCGCTCACGCCGGTCGGCTTAGCACGCCAGGTGGAGGCCCGTGCGCTCTCCTCCCCCGTGACCACTAAGGGTCACGCGGTGAGCCTGAGGACCCGATGGCATCGCGCTGACGGGTGCCTGACCCCCGCGCTGCCCGCGGAGACCCCTGGCGGCCGGGCACCCGTCGTCCTCACCGCCGAGCGGTGATCGAGGAGAGGGCGTTCTCCAGCCAGCTCCGCAGCGCCGGTGCCGGCACCGCGCCGGCCTGCCGCTCGACGACCTGCCCGTGGTGCAGGACCAGCAGGGTGGGAACCGCTCGGACCCCGAACCGCTGCGCGACCCGGGGAGCGGCGTCGACGTCCACCTTGACCAGCTTGATCCGGCCGGCGAAGGACCGGGCGAGGTCCTCCAGGGCGGGGCTCACCATGCGGCAGGGGCCGCACCACGGGGCCCACAGATCCAGCAGGACCGGCAGCGGGGCCCGCTCGGCGATGCCGGCGAAGTCCTGGTCACCGGCGTCGACGATCCAGGGCAGCGCGGTGTGGCACTGCCCGCAGCGGGGGGTGCCCGCCGCGGCGGCGGGCACCCGGTTGCGGCGGCCGCAGGACGGACAGGCCACGACGGTGGGCGAGGTCATCGCGTCCCTCCTCATGCGGCGGTCCGGCCGACCCCGGCCGGGTCGTCGTAGCGGACGGCGAGCCGACCATCGGCAGCGTCGACGCGGATCGTGGCCCCGTCGGCGACGTCGCCGGACAGCAGCGCGCGGCCGATGCGGGTCTCGACCTCACGGGCGATGAACCGGCGCAGCGGCCGGGCGCCGTAGACGGGGTCGAAGCCCTGGCCGGCGATGAACCGGCGGGCGTCCTCGGTCAGCTCCAGGCGCATCTGCCGCTCGGCCAGCCGGGTGGGCAGGTCGCTGACCATGAGCTCGACGATGGTCTCGATCTCGGCCAGGGTCAGCGGTTTGAACAGCACGATGTCGTCGACCCGGTTGAGGAACTCCGGCCGGAAGTGCCGCCGCAGCTCGGCCATGACCGCCTCCCGCGCGTCGGGCTTGATCTCCCCGCCGCCGGTGACGCCGTCGAGCAGGTACTGCGACCCGATGTTCGACGTCATGATCACCACGGTGTTGCGGAAGTCCACGGTGCGGCCCTGGGCGTCGGTGAGCCGGCCGTCGTCGAGGACCTGCAGCAGCGTGTTGAAGACGTCGGCGTGCGCCTTCTCGATCTCGTCGAACAGCACCACCGAGTAGGGCTTGCGCCGCACCGCCTCGGTGAGCTGGCCGCCCTCCTCGTAACCGACGTAACCCGGCGGGGCGCCCACCAACCGGGAGACGGTGTGCCGCTCCTGGTACTCGCTCATGTCCAGGCGCACCATGTTGTCCGCGGAGTCGAACAGCACCGCGGCCAGGGTGCGGGCCAGCTCGGTCTTCCCGACCCCGGTGGGACCGAGGAAGACGAACGAGCCGATCGGCCGGCGCGGGTCCTTGATGCCCGAGCGTGCGCGGATGATCGCGTCGGCGACCAGTTGCACCGCCTCGTCCTGCCCGACCACCCGCTCGTGCAGGATCGCGTCCAGGCGCAGCAGCTTGTCCCGCTCCCCCTCGGTCAGCCGGGACACCGGGATGCCGGTCCAGCGGGAGACGATGCTGGCGATCTCGGCCTCGGTGACGACCTCGCGCAGCAGCCGCCGTCCGCCCTGCTTGGCGGCCAGTTGCTCCTCCTCGGCGGCCAGCCGCCGCTCCAGCTCCGGCAGCCGCCCGTGGCGCAGCTCGGCCGCGCGGTCGAGGTCGTAGGCCCGCTCGGCCTGCTCGGCCTCCAGCCGCACGTGCTCGAGCTCCTCGCGCAGCGCCTGCACCCTGCGCAGCGCGTGCCGCTCGGCCTCCCACTGGGCCCGCATGGCATCGGCCTCGGCGCGCAGGTCCGAGAGCTCCCGGCGCAGCTCCGCCAACCGCTGCTCGCTCGCCGGGTCGCTCTCCTTGGCCAGCGCGGCCTCCTCGATCTCCAGCCGCCGCACCCGCCGGGTGAGCTCGTCCAGTTCGGCGGGCATGGAGTCGATCTCGGTGCGCAGCATCGCGCAGGCCTCGTCGACCAGGTCGATGGCCTTGTCGGGCAGGAACCGGTCGGAGATGTAGCGGTGCGAGAGGGTGACCGCCGCGACCAGCGCGGCGTCCTGGATCGCCACGCCGTGGAAGATCTCCAGCCGCTCCCGCAGGCCGCGCAGGATGGAGACGGCGTCCTCGACCGTGGGCTCGTCGACGATCACCGGCTGGAACCGGCGTTCCAGCGCGGCGTCCTTCTCCACGTGCTTGCGGTACTCGTCGAGGGTGGTGGCGCCGATCATGTGCAGCTCACCACGGGCGAGCATCGGCTTGAGCATGTTGCCGGCGTCCATCGCACCCTGGGCCGCACCGGCGCCGACCACGGTGTGCATCTCGTCGACGAACAGCAGGATGCGCCCCTCGGCCGCGCGGACCTCGTTGAGCACCGCCTTGAGCCGCTCCTCGAACTCGCCGCGGTACTTCGCACCCGCCACCAGCGCGCCCATGTCGAGGGCGAAGATGGTCTTGTCCCGGAGGCCCTCGGGGACGTCCCCGCGGGCGATGCGCTGGGCCAGCCCCTCCACGATCGCGGTCTTGCCGACCCCGGGGTCGCCGATGAGCACGGGGTTGTTCTTGGTCTTGCGGGACAGGATCTGCACCACGCGGCGGATCTCGGTGTCCCGGCCGATGACCGGGTCGAGCCTGCCCGCGGTCGCGTCGGCGACCAGGTCGCGGCCGTACTTGCTCAGCGCCTCGTAGGCCACCTCGGGCATGGCCGAGGTGACCCGCTGGTTGCCGCGGATGTCGGTCAGCGCGGACAGGAACCGCTCCCGGGTCAGACCGTGCGAGCGCAGCAGCCGCCCGGCCGCGGTGGCGCTGCCCTCCTCCAGCAGCGCGATGACGAGGTGCTCGACGGAGACGTACTCGTCCTTGAGCCGCTGCGCCTCCCGCTCGGCGGTGTCGAGCAGCCTCGACAGCCGCTGGGTGACGTACACCTGCCCGGGCGCGGCGCCCGGCCCGGTCACCCGGGGCCGGCGGCCGAGCTCGGCCTCCACGGCGGCGCGCAGCTGGTCGGGATCGGCGCCGGCCTGGGACAGCAGCCGCGCGGTCAGGCCCTCGGGCTGGTCGAGCAGCGCGAGCAGCAGGTGCTCCCCGTCGACTTCGGTGTGCCCGAGGCGCAGCGCCTTGGTCTGCGCGTCGTGCAGGGCCTCCTGGGACTTCTGGGTCAGTCGGTTGAGGTCCACGTCAGCCTCCGTTAGCCGTCCTGTGCGTGAACTGACTGGTCGTCGGGCCGGAGGGCCGCTGTGCCCGCCGCAACGCCGCCTCCAGCTCGTCGATGCGCTCGAGCAGGTCCAGGACCAGCCCGACGGCGGCGTAGTTGAGCGAGAACCCGGCCCGCAGCCGCTGGATGCGCGCGAGGGTGGCCAGCTCCGTCGGCGGCAGCCACAACGCGTCGGTCGTGTCGCGCTGGGCCTGCAGCAGCCCGAGCGCGACGAGTCGGCGCACCAGATCCGGGTGCAGCCGCGCCCGGACGGCGAAGGTGTCCAGGTCCAGCAGCTGGCCCCGGCCCCGGCGTACGAGGGCGTACGTCATCTCGACCTCCTGGCCTGCGTGCGCGGGTTGAACGTCGAGACCGCGGCGAGTCGGGAGAACAGCTCCCGTTCGGTCTCCGTCAGCCGGTGCGGCACCACGATGCGGACCTCGGCGTAGAGATCGCCCGCTCCACCGCGGGGATCGGGCAGGCCGCGGTGGCGCAGCCGCAGCCGCCGCCCGCTCGACGTCCCGGCCGGCACCTTGACCTTGGCCTCGCCGTCGGGGGTGTCGACGGCCACCGACGTGCCCAGCGCCGCCTCCCAGGGAGCCAGCGGCAGGTCCACGTGCAGGTCCCGGCCCTCGACCCGGTAGCGGGGGTGCGGAGCGAGCCGGACGACGAGGTACAGGTCGCCGGGCGGCGCACCGCCGCTCCCCTGGCCGCCCTGGCCGGCCAGCCGGATCCGCTGCCCGTCGGTGACCCCGGCCGGGATGTTGACCTCCAGGGTGCGCGGTCCGTCCGGTCCGGACAGCGTCAGCGACCGGCGTCCGCCGCGGTAGGCCTCCTCCACGGTCAGCTGCAGCTCGGCCTCCTGGTCCGCGCCGGGGACCCGCCCCCAGCCGCTGCGGGTGCGGCCCGCGGTCCGGGGGCCGGCCCGGCCGCCGAACACGCCGCCGAGCAGGTCGTCGAGGTCGATGCCCTCGGTGAAGCCGCCGGTACCGAAGCCGGGGCCGCCGACCCAGACCTGCTCGCTCTCCGGCCCCCAGCCGGTGGACCAGCCAGATCCGGGGCGCCCCCCGGCTCCGGCCGCCGCGCCGGTGCGGGAGCGCCGCCAGGTCTCGGGATTCACGCCCTCGGGGACCTGGCGGAAGTCCGGGCCGAAGGCGTCGTACCGCCTGCGGGTCTCGGGGTCGCTCAGGACGTCGTACGCCTCGGAGACCTCCTTGAACCTCTCCTCGGCGGCCGGGTCCTTGTTGACGTCGGGGTGGTACTGGCGGGCCAGCTTGCGGTAGGCGCGCTGGATCTCCTCGGAGCTGGCGCCGCGGTCCACCCCGAGCGCTGCGTAGTGGTCACGGGTGGCCATCACCGCGCTCCCGCATCCCGCCGGTCCCTGTCGTGCTCACCGTCGCCCGTGGCCGGCGCGGCCGCCACGACGACGGACGCCGGACGCAGCTGCCGCTCCCCCTCCCCGTAGGCCGGTCGCACCACCTCCAGCACCGTGCCGGCGGGCACGTGCGGGGCGGGGGTGGCGGCGACCGCCTCGTGCCGGTTCGGGTCGAAGACCGCCCCGACGTCGTCGCGCCGCGGGAAGCCCAGTCCGGCGAGGACGGCCAGGGCCTGGTCGCGGATGCCGCGGACCCCGTCGACGATCGCCGTCGGGTCGGCCGTGGCGTGGGCCAGGGCGAGCTCCAGGTGGTCGAGCACCGGCAGCCAGGCCGCTGCGGCCTGCGCCCGCTCCCGAGCGCGCAGCTGCTCGGCGTCCCGCGCGTGGCGCTTGCGCAGGTTGTCCAGGTCGGCCAGCGCCCGTCGCCAGCGGTCGCCCAGCTCGTCCACCTGCTGTTCGAGCTCCTCGATCCGGTGCTGCAGCTCGACGACGTGCGGATCGGTGCCGGCGGCGGCCGGCCCCGCACCGCCGGCCGGAGAGCCGGCGGGCGGGGTGCCGGGGGCGACCACCTCGGCCCCTGCAGTGGGGAGATCCCGCTCAGGCATCGATCGTCACCACCTCACTCGTCGACGATCTCGGCGTCGATCACGTCGTCCCGGGGACCACCGGAGGACGCGGACGGCCCTGCCCCACCGGAGGCAGCCCCGCCGGACGGGCCGGCGGCCATGCCGTGGAAGACCTGCTGCAGCTCGCCGGTCAGCGACCGCAGCCGCTCCAGCGGCGCCGCGTCGTCCTTGACCGCCTGGCGGGCATCGGCGACGAGCATCTCCGCGCGGGCCTTCTCGTGCACCGGCACCGCGTCGCCGAGCTCGGCCAGCCGCCGCTCCACCTGGTAGGCAGCGGAGTCGAGGGTGTTGCGGGCCTCGACCAGCTCACGCAGCCGGGCGTCCTCGGCCCGGTGCCGCTCCGCGTCGGCCACCATCCGCTCCACCTCGGTCTTGTCCAGGTTGGAGCTCTCGCTGATGGTGATCTGCTGCTGCTTGCCGGTGTCCTTGTCCCTCGCGGTGACGTTCAGGATGCCGTTGGCGTCGATGTCGAAGGTCACCTCGACCTGCGGCACCCCGCGGGGCGCCGGCCGGATGTCCTCCAGCCGGAACCGGCCCAGCACGCGGTTGTCGCTGGCGCGCTCCCGCTCTCCCTGCAGCACCACGATGTCGACGGCGGGCTGGTCGTCCTCGGCGGTGGAGAAGACCTCCGAGCGGCGGGCCGGGATGGTGGTGTTGCGCTCGATGACCTTGGTCATCACCCCGCCCATGGTCTCGACGCCGAGGGACAGCGGGGTGACGTCGAGCAGCAGGACGTCCTTGACCTCGCCCTTGATCACCGCGGCCTGCAGCGCGGCGCCGAGCGCGACCACCTCGTCGGGGTTGACCGACATGTTCGGGTCCTTGCCGCCGGTCAGCCGGCGCACCAGGTTCTGCACCGCGGGGATCCGGGTCGAGCCACCGACCAGGATCACCTCGTCGATGTCGGCGGCGGTCACCTTGGCGTCGGCCATCGCCTGCTGGACCGGGCCCATGCACCGCTCCACCAGGTCGGCGGTGATGGATTCGAACGTCGACCGCATGAGGGTCGTGTTCAGGTGCTTGGGTCCGCTGGCGTCGGCGGTGATGAAGGGCAGGTTGACCGTGGTCTGGGTGACCGAGGACAGCTCCACCTTGGCCTTCTCGGCGGCCTCGAACAGCCGCTGCAGTGCCTGCGGGTCCTTACGCAGGTCGATGCCCTGCTCACGCTGGAACTGGTCGGCCAGGTGGTCGACGACCCGCCGGTCGAAATCGTCACCGCCCAGGTGCCCGTCGCCGGCGGTGGCCCGGACCTCCACGACCCCGTCGCCGACGTCGAGCAGGCTGACGTCGAAGGTGCCGCCGCCGAGGTCGAAGACCATCACCGTCTCGTTGGTCTTCTTGTCCAGGCCGTAGGCCAGCGCCGCCGCGGTCGGCTCGTTGACGATCCGCAGGACGTCGAGCCCGGCGATCCGGCCGGCGTCCCGGGTGGCCTGCCTCTGCGCGTCGTTGAAGTACGCCGGCACGGTGATCACCGCCTCGGTGATCTTCTCGCCGAGGTACTTGGCGGCGTCCTCGACCAGCTTGCGCAGCACCTGCGCGGAGATCTCCTCGGGGGCGTACTGCTTGCCGCGGACGTCGAACCGCACCGCACCCTCGGGCCCGGCCACGACGTCGAAGGTGACCGCGTCCTTCTCGCTGGAGACCTCGCCGTAGCGGCGTCCGATGAACCGCTTGGCCGAGTAGATGGTGCCCTTGGAGTTCAGGATCGCCTGCCGGCGGGCCAGCTGCCCGACCAGCCGCTCGCCGGAGTCGGTGAACGCCACCACCGACGGGGTGGTGCGGGACCCCTCGGCGTTGGTGATGACGGTGGGCTTGCCGCCTTCCACCACGGCGATGACGGAGTTGGTGGTGCCCAGGTCGATACCTACCGCCTTGGCCATCTCGACCTCCCGTTGTGCTCGATAGGAAGAAGAGTCAGAAAGGCACGTCTGACAGGGTCACCAGCCGGTGGGGCTATGGCTCTGCTCCCCTTACGCCGATGTGCCGCGGCTCGTGGGCCGACGACTGCTCGCCCGGCAGCAGCGCCGCCTGCCGACGGGCTGCCTGCCGCTGGGCGTCGACGCGCTGACGCGGTCGGCCCGGGTCAGCCGGGCCGCCGGCCGGTTCGGCGAGCGGCACCGTGCGCACGGCGACCAGCTGGAAGTGGATCCAGGTGGCCCCGCACCGCGGACAGCTGAGTGATCCGGGCGCGGTCGGGGACGGCACGGGGATGCCGTTGAGGGAGTGGTACTCCCAGGTCAGGCCGTGCCCGTCCTCGACGTGCTGCACGTCGTAGTCGGTGCTCCAGGTGTGGCCGCACCCGCCGCAGGTGAAGCGGTAGCGCTCCACCGCCATCTCCTTCAGCAACTCTGCTCACCTCCTCCCTCCATCGCCCGCGGGACCGCGCTGCCGGCGCGGGCAACCGTGGACGAGAGCCCGCTGAGCACCTCCGGTGCGCCTCGGCGACCGCGACGCCGTCCGCGGTGGACGGTGGCCCCACCGCGGGTCGGCACACCGTCCACCGCGCGGTCGGTCAGCGCGGTCGGTCAGCCCTGCCGGGAGACGCCGACCTCCGGGGACTGCTCGCCGGACTGCTGCGACCCGCCGGCCGACAGCCGCCGGCCGCGGCCGTCCGTCTGCACCTCGATCCGGCGCGGCTGAGCGGACTCGGCCACCGGGATGGTCAGCACGAGCACGCCGTTGTCGTAGGTCGCCGCGACCTTGCCGGTGTCGAGCGCGTCGCCGACCTGCACCTGACGGGTGAAGGTGCCCTGGGGCCGCTCGGCGAGCAGGACGTTGTGGCCCTCCCCGTACTCGGCGCTGCGCTCGGCCCGGATGGTGAGCAGGTTGCGCTCACGGGTGATCTCCACGCTGGCCGGGTCGACGCCCGGGAGGTCCAAGGCGGCGTGGTGACCGTCGTCGGCCTGCCACACGTCCATCGGCATGCCCAGCGGGGTCCGCCGCCCCGACACGAGCTGATCGGTCAGCCGATCGAAGGCCCGGAAGGGGTCCCCGAACGGCTCGAATCGCATCACGCTCACGGTTCCTCTCCTTCCTGACGGTCGTGGGCCTCGTGCGGTGCACTGGTCCTCGCCCGACCTGCCCGGCGGGCACGAGACCCGGAGCCCGCTGGTGACGTACGGCGGCCCCGCGCCATCCGATGCCGCCGTCCGGGTGCAGCAGAGGAGTCAGGCGCCCCATCGCGACCTCCGTGGCTCCCTTCGCGTACCGGCCGCGTCAGTTCCACACTATCCTGAACTTCCAGTGGTAAACAGAACTTCCCTCATGCGGATGCTTCAAGTTCTTCCGGTCGCTCCGATGCTCGGCAAGGCGCCCCGCGCTCGGACCCGGGCAACCGCACGGTCGGCACGCCGTGGTCGAGTCGGGCGTCGACCCCGTCCGCGTCGACGCCGACCGGCAGGTCGACGGCTTGCCCCTGTGGATCCCCGTCGACCGGCGACCCGTCGCGGGGCGACCGGGGGCTCGAACCCGGCGGGACGGGGACCGGCGATCCGGGCCCGAGCCACCGAGCCGGCGACGCGGTCCGACCCCCGTCACCGGCTGACCGTCCCGGCCCCCCGCTCCTCCGCCAGCAAGCGGGCCATCGCGTCGCTCGCCTTGAGGCCGGAGCCGGTGAGGACCAGGACGACGCTGTCGCCGGCCGACACGTGGCCTTCCCGCGCGAACTGCTCGAGCGCCGGGACGACCTGACCGCACGTGGGCTCGACGTACAGGCCGGTCGCAGCGAGCGCCAGGGTCGCGGCGCGGAGGTCCTCCTCCCGCACCGCGGTGGCCGAGCCGCCGCTGCCCCGGACGGCCGCGAGCACCTCGCGGTCGCGGACCGGCCGGGCGATGGCGGTGCCCTCGGCGATCGTCGGCTCCCAGGTGCGCGGCTCGACGCTGTCGCGACCGGCGGCCAGCGCCTCGACCAGCGGGCTGCACCGGGCGGGCTGGGACACCAGGATCCGCGGCACGCGCGCGATCTCACCGGCCCGCCGCAGCTCGGCGAACCCGATCGCGCAGCCGAGCACGAGGCTCCCCGCGCCGGTCGGGAGGACGACGGCGTCGGGCGCGGTGAAGCCGAGGTCCTCCCAGATCTCGTAGGCGATCAGCTTGGTGCCCTGGAGGAACATCGGGTGCCAGTTGTGGCTCGCGTAGAAGCGCTCCCTCGACCGGCGGACGGCCTCGTCGGCGGTGTCCTGCCGGGTCCCCGGGACCAGCTCGACCGTGGCGCCGTGCAGCCGGCTCTGCAGGACCTTGGCGGACGACGTCGACGCCGGGGCGAGGATGAGCGCGTCCATGCCGGCGGCCGCGCTGTAGGCGGCCACCGAGGACCCGCCGTTGCCGCTGGAGTCCTCCAGCAACGCGGTCACGCCCTGGGCGCGCAGGGCGCTGACCATCACGGAGACCCCGCGGTCCTTGAAGCTCGCGGTGGGGTTGACCGCCTCGACCTTGACCGCGACGTCCAGGCCGGCGAGGCGTCGCGGCAGCAGCGGCGTCCGGCCCTCCCCCAGGGTGACCGGCGGCAGGTCGGGCAGCGGCAGGGCCGCCCGGTACCGCCACTGCGACGGCACCGTCGGGTCGATCGCGTCCCGGGCGATGCCCGGCAGCGGCTCGACCATGAGCGGCGACCCGTCGTCGCCGCACCAGCGGAGCTCGTCGAGGGGGTAGCGCCGGCCGGCGCGGTCGACGACCCCGGGCGGGGTGGTGCGCATCGGGTCTCCCTGCGTCGTGCCGTCGGGGCGGGCGGCCTGGTCGGGGCCGGGACCCCAGCCTCGCGCACGCGGGCTGCGGGACCGGCACGGCGCTCGGGCGGGGTTCCGGCACGGCGCCGAGCGGCTATGGTCGGCGGGCCCGAGCCGCGGGTCCCGCCGTCCTCCGGAGTGCCCCATGACCGGCTCCCGGCTGCGCACCTCCGATCCCCGGCCCCGTGCCGAGACCCCTCCGCCGCTGTCCGTGCTCCTGGTCATCGACTCCCTCGACGGAGGTGGCGCCGAGCGCTACGTCGTCGACCTCGCCGTCGCGCTGCGCCGGCGCGGGTGGTCGGTGCACGTGGCCTGCTCGGCGGGCGGGGTCCGTGCCGCGGCCCTCGCCGAGGCCGGGGTGCCGGTCACGGTCCTGCTCGACGAGCTGGTCAAGCGGCGGGTCAGCGGCCGGTACGAGAGCGCGCTGGCGCGGCTGGTCACCGAACTGCGGCCGGCCGTCGTGCACGCCCACCTGTTCGCCAGCGCGGCCGCCGCCGTGCACGCCGTCCGCGACCAGCCGGTGCCGCTGATCGTCACCGAGCACACCGAGGGGCCGTGGCGGGACCGCCGGGCGCGCGCGGTGAGCGGCTTGGTCTACCGGCACGCCGACCGGGTGGTCGCCGTCTCCTCGGCGATCCGCGACCTGCTGGTGACCGGCTACGGGGTCGCGCCGGAGCGGGTGGAGGTGCTCCTGCCGACCGCGGCCGCGCCGCCGGCCGCGGGCAGTGCTCCCCCGGACCCGGGACGGCCGGTGGTCGGGCTGGTGGGCCGGCTGGTCCCGGAGAAGGGCGTCGACGTCTTCCTGCGGGCCGCCGCGCTGGTGTCGGGCGTCGTCCCGCAGGCACAGTTCCTCGTGGTCGGCGACGGGCCGCTGCGGCCGGACCTCGAGCACCGCGCGGCGGTCCTGGGGCTGGCCGGCGCGGTCACCTTCACCGGGTACCGCTCCGACGCGCCGCGCCTGCTCGCCGGCCTCGACGTGCTCGCCGTGCCCTCCCGGTCCGACGGGTCCCCGCTGGTGGTCTGCGAGGCCATGGCCGCGGGCGTGCCGGTGGTCGCCAGCCGGGTGGGCGGGCTGCCCGACCTGGTCGAGGACGGCGGCAGCGGGCTGCTGGTGCGCCCGGGCGAGGCCGAGGACCTGGCCCGGGCGCTGGTGTCGCTGCTGCTCGACCCGGAGTCGGCCCGGCGGCTCGGCGCCCACGGCCGCCGGCTCGCCGCGAGCCGCTCGCACGATCGCCTGGTCGACCGGATGACGCAGCTCTACACGAGTGTGGCCGGGGCCGGGGCCGGGGCCGGGGCCGGGGCCGCGGTCCGCTGACCGCCGCACCCCCGTCCGGAGTCTCGCCGCGAGCCTGCGAGTGGTGAGGAGGACGGGGTCCGCTCTCAGGCCGGCGGCTCGACCGGCAGGCCGAGCCGCCGGAACAGCTCGTTGTCGAGGTCGAGGAAGCTGGAGATGTGCGCGACCCGCCCGGCGCGCACCTCGAGCACGTGCAACGCCCACGGCTCGTGCCCGCCGCCGGCGCGGGGGCGGTACTGGGCGAAGGCCGGCGCCCCGTTGGCGAGGGTCGGCAGCACCCGGGAGCCGCGGCACTCCGCGCCGGGGCCGAGCATCCAGGTGGCGATGTCGGCCCGGCCGCGCAGCCACATCTCGAGCGGCGGCATGTGCTGGGTGGCGTCCTCGTGCAGCAGCGCGACGAGGCCCTCCACGTCGTAGCGCTCGAAGGCGTCGACGTAGCGATCGAGCAGAGCCCGGTGGACGTCGTCCAGCGGCTCGGTCTCGACCTCGCCCCCGACCTCGGCCATCGTGGCGCGGGCCCGCTGCAGCGCGCTGTTGACCGACGCGACGGTGGTGTCGAGCAGCTGGGCGACCTCGTCGGCCCGCCAGCGGAGCACCTCGCGCAGCAGCAGCACGGCCCGCTGGCGCGGCGGCAGGTGCTGCAGCGCGGAGACGAAGGCCAGCCGGATCGACTCCCGCTGCACGGCCTGCTCGGCGGGGTCGGCGTCCTCGGCGACGACCAGCCGGTCGAGCACCGGCTCCACCCACGCCGTCCCCGGCCGGCGGGCGGCCAGCGAGGCCTCGACCGGCTGCCACGGCGAGCCGGAGAGGTCCATGGGCAACGCCCGCCGCTGCCGGCCGGAGAGCTGGTCGAGGCAGACGTTGGTGGCGATCCGGTACAGCCAGGAGCGCAACGCCGAGCGGCCCTCGAAGTCGGACAGGCCGCGCCAGGCGCGGACCATCGTCTCCTGCACGGCGTCGTCGGCGTCGAACGCCGATCCGAGCATCCGGTAGCAGTAGCCGGTCAGCTCCCGCCGGTGTTCGAGCAGGCGAGGATCGAGTTCGTCGGTCAGCACGGTCGTCACGTGTCCTCCTCGGGCCTGGGCCGCGACAGCTCACCACAGGACACCGACGGAACGGGAGGTCCCTCGGCTACTGGTAACTGATCAGGTCAGGGCGCGGCTCGACGGCGACCGTCTCCTCCGGGGAGAGCACCGGGACGTCCTCGTCGTAGAAGTTCTTCCAGCCCCAGGCCACCTCGTCGGGCTCGGTCTGCCGCAGCGTCCGCCAGGTCGCCTGCTTGTCGCCCTGACGTCCCTGGCCGTCGGCGTGCACCATGAGCGCCAGCTCGTCGCGGGAGGTGTCCAGCCGGTCGCGGTCCGGGATCATGTCGACCCGGAACTGGTGCAGCAGGAGCAGCTTCTGCGGCAGGTCGCCCGCGCGGGTCAGGTCGGCCAGCCAGGTGACGACCTCGTTGACCTCGTCGATCGACACCGACCCGATCTGGGTCAGGTGCACCTCGTTCGGGCCGAGCCGCCACTCGGGGTCCAGCGCCAGCCCGACGTGCGGCAGCTCCAGCAGCGAGCGGTACTGCTCGGCCTGGGTGACGAAGTCGGTGCGCCCGGGCTGCAGGTCGATGACCACGTACATGCCCGCCTCGCCGGCCGCCTCGACCCAGGGCCGCAGCTCCTCGACCGGCAGCTCGGTGGAGTAGTTGCCGTCCGGCCCGGCCACCGAGGAGGCGACGGTGGCGATGACCTCGAAGGCGGGGACGACGGTGGCGTCCTGCACCAGCGGTTCGTAGTCGGCCGCGTGGGCCTGCGCCCGCTCGACGGAGGCCGGCAGGTCCTGCTCGCCGAGGACGCCGAGCGCGCCGGTGCCCGGGCTGCCGTAGAGGGCGACGAGGAAGTGCTGCGGGAAGAGCAGCTGGCCACCGCCGGGCAGCTGCCGGCCGGTGGCGGCGGTCTCGAGCTTCCAGTCCAGCCCCTCCTCGGCGCCGAACCCGGCGCCCAGCGCCACCACGGTCCCGGGCTGCTGCTCGCCCAGCAGCTCGACCAGCTCGGCGGAGCCGCGCGGGTCGGTGCCCCCGCCGGTCAGCTGCACCCGCGCCCCGGCGGCCCGGGCGGTGGCCACGCCGGCCAGCGCCTCCGGGGCGCCGGTGCTCACGACGACGGTGTCCTCGAGCGGCTCGGCGCGCTCGACGACGGGCAGCTCGCCGTCCCCCGCCTCGTCAGCGGCCGGCCCGGTGCCGGTGGGCTGCAGCGCGGTCGGCTGCTCGGGGTCCAGCCCGGCGACCGCGGCCACCGCGTCGTCGGCCTCCACCTGCTGTGCCTCGCCCAGCTCCAGGCCGGTCACCTCGGCGACGGCGTCCGGGGCGGCCGGGACGGCGACCACCTCGGGGCCGCCCTTCCCGCCGTCGCCGCCCTCGGCGGCCCCGACCGCGAGGACCGTCGTCGTGCCGAGGCGCTCCAGCTCGCCGCTCAGGGCGTCGGCGGAGCCGCCGCCGGCCGGCTCGAGCAGCAGCGGGACACCGAGGCCGGTGGCCGCCGAGGCGCCCAGCAGCGTGCCGGCCGCGTCGCCGTCGCGGGCGACGACGACGACGTCCGCGCGGTCGAACAGGGCCCGGCTGGCGGAGGCGGCCGCGGCGACGGGGTCCTCGTCGGCCACGAGGGTGAGGCGGGCGTCGGGCGCGGAGGTCGCCACACCGGTGCCCTGTTCGGCCTCGTCGCCCGAGGCCGCACCGCAGCCGCTGACCAGCAACGCCACGGTCACGGCGATCGGCACCGTCGGAGAGCGCACGGCTCCCTCCCCCGGCCGGGCGCACGGTCGTGCGGGAGCGCGACGGCGGTGGCCGCGCCCGGCCCCCGGCGACCCTAACGACGCAACGGCCCTGGACAGCGGGCCGTCTGTCGCGACCGCGAGCTGTTCGGGCCGATCGCCAGGGCGCGGCGGGCCGCGCTCCCCGCGGATCTCCGCCACGCTCAGGGCCTGACCGGCGACCCTCGCCCACCCGCACCGCTGACCGGGAGGTCACCCACCGTGCAACCCGATGACGCCCCCGAGGTCCGCGTCCTCGTCAACACCAACGTGTCCATGTCGCGGCACAAGGCGGCGGCGCAGGCCGTGCACGCCGCGCTGGCCGCCTTCGGCATCCCCCACGGGCGGGTCGTCGTGCTGGGCGGACGGCCGGACGAGGTGGCCGCGATGGACGTCGTCGTCCGGGACGCCGGCCGCACCGAGGTGGCGCCCGGGACCCTCACCGCCGGTGCCACGGTGGTCCGCTGAAGGAGGACCCCGTCCTTCCGCCTCGGAGGAGGACCCCCTGCCCCCCGCGGCTCGCACGCTCGCGGCGGGACCCAGCAGGGGCCGGCGAGCCCTGGGACGGGGCCGGGTAGACAGCTGGGGTGACCGACCTCGCCGACCAGCTGCGCCCCGCCACGCCCGAGGACTGGCCGTCGTTCAGCCGGGCCTTCTTCACCACGTTCGCCGAGGAGCCGCCCGCCTCCTTCGTCGACGCCGTCCCCGCGCACGCGGAGCTGGACCGTTCGCTCGGGCTGTGGGAGGGCGACCGGGTGGTCGCGACGTCCGGCGTCCACAGCCGGGAGCTGACCGTGCCCGGCGGCGCCGTCCCCTGCGCCGCCGTGACCTGGGTGAGCGTCGCGCCCAGCCACCGGCGGCGCGGCGTGCTCACCGCGGTCATGCGGCGCCAGCTCACCGAGTTCCACGAGCAGGGGCGCGAGCCGGTCGCGGCGCTGTGGGCCTCGGAGTCCTCGATCTACGGCCGCTTCGGCTACGCGCCGGCCACCGAGCGCGGCAACCTCTCCGGCGACGTCGCCCGGCTGGCGCTGCGGCCGGACGTCGACCTCGGTGCGGGGCGGGTCGAGCAGGTCGGCGTCGAGGACTTCCGCGCGGCCGCCGTGGGCCTGCACGACCGGGTCCGCCGGTTGGTGCCCGGCAACCTCGCCCGCGACGCCCGCTGGTGGGACCGCGGCCTGGAGGACGATCCGGCCCGGCGCCACGGCGCGTCCGAGCGGCGCTTCCTGCGGCACGTCGAGCCCGACGGCACGGTGACCGGCTACGCCGCCTACCGCGTCCGGTCGGCGTGGACCGACGACGGCCAGGCCGACGGCACCGTCGTCGTCGAGGAGGTGCGCTCCCTGACGACGCCGGCGTACGGGTCGCTGTGGCGGTTCCTGCTGTCGCTGGACCTCGTCCGCACGATGCGGGCGCCGACCGCCTCGCCGGACGACCCGCTGCGGCACCTGCTGGCCGAGCCGCGGGCGCTGCGCGCGCAGCCGTACGACGCGCTGTGGGTGCGGCTGGTCGACGTCGGCCGCGCGCTGGCCGCCCGCCGCTACCCGGCCCGGGTCAACCTGGTGCTCGAGGTGCGCGACCGGTTCTGCCCCTGGAACGACGGCCGCTGGGCCCTTGTCGGCCACCCGGCCGGCGCCTTCTGCTCGGAGACCGATGCCGACCCCGACCTCGTGCTCGACGTCGAGGCGCTGGGCGCGGCCTACCTCGGCGGGGTGTCGCTGGCGACGCTGCAGGCGGCCGGCCGGGTCACCGAGGTCAGCCCGGGTGCGGTCACCCAGGCCGGGACGGCGTTCCGCTGGCCGGTGACCCCGTGGTGCCCCGACGAGTTCTAGACGGACTCCTCGCGGGTGGGCAGCCCGCCGGCCGGACGGCGTCGGTCGCGCTCGTAGTCGGTGATGAGGCCGATCCGGCGCACGTGCCGCTCCTCGTCGCTGAACGGCGTGGCGAGGAAGTGCAGCACCAGCTCGGTGGCCTCCTCGACGCTGTGCTGGCGGGCGCCGATCGAGACGACGTTGGCGTCGTTGTGCTGGCGGGCCAGCTCGGCGGTCTCCCGGTTCCACACCAGCGCGGCGCGCACCCCGGGCACCTTGTTGGCCGCGATCTGCTCGCCGTTGCCGGAGCCGCCGATGACCACGCCGAGGCTGCCCGGCTCGGTGACCGTCCGCTCGCCGACCTCGAAGCAGAACGGCGGGTAGTCGTCCTCCGCGTCGTACTCGAACGCCCCGCAGTCGACCGGCTCGTGGCCGGCGTCGGCGAGCGCCTGCTTGAGGTGCTCCTTGAACTCCAGGCCGGCGTGGTCGGTCCCGACGAAGACGCGCATGGCGGCGAGTCTGTCAGGCTGCCCGGGTGGCGGTGCTGGGTGTCGACGGGTGGCGCGGCGCCTGGGTCGGCGCCCGGCTGGACGGCCGGGAGGTGGAGCTGCTGGCGCTGCCCGACGCGGCCGCCGTCCTCGCCGTGCCGGACGTCGAGGTGGTCGGCATCGACATGCCGATCGGTCTGTCCGACACCGGGGTGCGGGCCTGCGACGTCCTGGCCCGGGAGCTGCTCCGCCCCTACGGCGCCGCGAGCTCGGTCTTCCCCACCCCGGTCCGGGCGGTGCTGGCCACCGACGACTACGCCGAGGCCCGGGCCCTCTCGCGGGCGGCGACCCACCCCCCGCGGGCGCCGTCCGCCCAGTCGTTCCAGCTGGTGAAGGCGATCCGGTCGCTGGACGACGCCCTCGGCGAGCCACCGGCCGAGCACGTCGTGGAGGTGCACCCCGAGCTGGCCTTCCGCGCGCTGGACCGCGCCGTCCGGGACCCGAAGGGCACCGCCCGGGGGATGGCCCAGCGGCTGGCCGCCCTCCGCACGGTCATGGACGTCGACGCCGCGCTGCTCGGCGCTCCCCCGCGGGTGCCGGCCGTGGACGCGCTCGACGCCTGCGCCGCCGCCTGGTCGGCCCGGCGGATCGCCGACGGCAGCGCGGGGTGCGTCGGCGACGGCGCGACCGACGCCCGCGACCGGCCGATGCGCATCTGCTGGTAGCAGGAGGACCTGCCTCAGGTCACCCGGCGGACGACGGGCAGCGGTAGCACCCGCAGCAGCCCGGCGATCGGACGCCACGGCCACTCGGGGACGTAGGCGCGCACCGGCTCCCGCTCGACGGCCGCGGTGAGCGCGTCCACGCCGGTGTCCAGGTCGACGGTGAACGGGCCGCGGCGGCCGACGTTGATGTCGGTGGCGATGTAGCCGGGCAGGATCGTCGAGACGGCGATCGGCGTCCCGTGCACGTCGGAGCGGATCCCCTCGGCCAGCGAGTTCAGCGCCGCCTTGCTCGCGCCGTACGCCGTCCGGGTACCGCGCATGCCGCGGATCGAGGCGACCGACGAGATCAGCACGAGGTGACCGGAACCCTGGGCGCGGAAGAGCTCGACCGCCGCCTCGCACTGGGCGTGGGTGCCGAGCACGTTGGTGGCCAGGATCGCCCGGTTGGTCGCTGCCGCACCGGTGCCGATGGGGACCCCGTTGCCGATGCCGGCGTTGGCGATCACGCGGTCCAGTCCGCCGAGCCGTTCGGCCAGCGCCGGCACGACCGTGGCGACCGAGTCGGCGTCGTCGACGTCCATGGCCGCGACCTCGACCCGGATGCCGGGGTGGGCGGCGAGCAGCTCGCGCTGCAGGGCCTCGAGGCGGTCGGACCTGCGCGCGACCAGCGCCAGGTCGCGGCCCATCGCGGCGAAGCGGCGGGCCATGCCCTCGCCGAGACCGGAGCTGGCGCCGGAGATCAGGATGCGCTGGCGGAGGGGGTGCGGCACCCGCTGAGGATGCCGCACCCCGTCCGCGCCGGGATCAGCGGCGGCCGGTCAGCTCGAGGGCGTCGGCCGGCACGGAGTCCATGTCGGGGCCGGAGAGCCGGGTCCGCTTGAGCTCCCAGAAGTCGGGCAGGTTGGCCAGCAGGACGGCGCCGTCGAAGGCCTTGCCTGCGGCCTCACCGGTGGGCACCTTGCTGATGACCGGGCCGAAGAACGCCACGCCGTCGATGTGCATGACCGGGGTGCCGACGTCGTCGCCGACCGGGTCCATGCCCGCGTGGTGGCTCTTCTCGAGGGCCTCGTCGTACTCGGTGGAGGTGGCGGCCTCGGCCAGCGAGGCCGGCAGGCCCACCCGCTCCAGCGCGGGGGCGATCAGCTCGTCGAGCTCCAGGCCCTCGTGGTGACGCAGCGTGCCCATGGCGGTGTAGAGGTCACCGAGGACCTCGTCGCCGTGCTGCTGCGCCGCGGCGATCGCGACCCGCACCGGGCCGATCGCCTGCTCCATCATGCGCTGGTACTCCTCCGGCAGGTCCCGGCCGCGGTTGAGCACCGCCAGGGACATGACGTGCCAGTGCAGATCGATGTCGCGGACCTTCGCGGCCTCCAGCACCCAGCGGCTGGTCAGCCACGCCCACGGGCACAGCGGGTCGAACCAGAAGTCCACGCGGGCCTCCACCGGCGCGCTCTGCACTGCCTCGGTCATGCGTTCCGCTCCTCGCGTCGTCCTGCCCGGCGACGGTGCGCGCGCCGGGGTCGTCTCTGCCGGTGCCAAGCCGGGCCGCGGAGCCGTTGTTCCCGCGGTCGCCCGGGCGTGGCGTCCCCCGGTCCAGATCGGGGGCGTGTCCGGGGGCCGTGGGAAGCTCCCCTGCGTGGCCGTACCCAACCTGACCCGCGATGACGCCGCCGCCCGCGCCCGACTGCTGGCGGTCGACAGCTACGACGTCCAGTTCGACCTGACCGACGGCGCCGGGCGTCCCGGCGAGCACACCTTCGGGTCGACGACGACGGTGCGGTTCACCTGCCGCCGACCCGGGGCCGACACCTTCATCGACCTGGTCGCGGAGAAGGTCCGCTCCGCCACGCTGAACGGCGAGCCGCTGGACGTCTCCGCCTACACCGAGGAGGGCGGCCTGCCGCTGCCGGGCCTGGCCGCGGAGAACACCCTCGTCGTCGAGGCCGACTGCCGGTACTCCAACTCCGGCGAGGGGCTGCACCGCTTCGTCGACCCCGAGGACGGGCAGGTCTACCTCTACACGCACTTCGAGCCGGCCGAGGCCAAGCGGGTGTTCACCTGCTTCGACCAGCCCGACCTGAAGGCCACCTACACCGTGCACGTCACCGCGCCGTTCGACTGGCAGGTCGTCTCCAACACCGGCGAGCGCACCGTCGAGGCCGGCCCCGGCGGCTCCCAGCTGGTGCACTTCGCGCCGACGAAGCGGCTGTCGACCTACCTGCTCGCGCTCGTCGCCGGCCCCTACGCGCGGGTGACCGACTCCCACGACGGCATCCCGCTGGGGCTGTACTGCCGCGCCTCGCTGGCCCAGCACCTCGACCCGGAGGAGCTGTTCCAGGTCACCAAGCAGGGCTTCGACTTCTACCACCGGGTCTTCGACTACCCGTACCCGTTCGACAAGTACGACCAGCTGTTCGTGCCGGAGTTCAACGCCGGGGCGATGGAGAACGCCGGCGCGGTGACCTTCCTGGAGGACTACGTCTTCCGGTCCAAGGCCACCCGGGCGCGCTACGAGCGGCGCGCGGAGACGGTGCTGCACGAGCTGGCGCACATGTGGTTCGGCGACCTGGTGACCATGCGCTGGTGGGACGACCTGTGGCTCAACGAGTCCTTCGCCACCTACATCTCCACGCTCTGCCAGGCCGAGGCCACCGAGTACACGACCGCGTGGACGACGTTCGCCAACACCGAGAAGGCGTGGGCCTACGCGCAGGACCAGCTGCCCTCGACCCACCCGATCGCCGCCGACATGGTCGACGTCGCCGCGGTCGAGGTGAACTTCGACGGCATCACCTACGCCAAGGGCGCCTCGGTGCTCAAGCAGCTGGTGGCCTACGTCGGCCGTGACGAGTTCCTGGCCGGGATCCGCCGCTACTTCCGCACCCACGAGTACGGCAACACCACGCTGGCCGACCTGCTCGGCCCCCTGGAGGAGAGCACGGGCCGCGACCTCACCGAGTGGGCGCGGCAGTGGCTGGAGACCAGCCAGGTGAACACGCTGCGGCCGGTCCTCGAGCTGTCCGACGACGGCCGGTACGCCCGCGTCTCGATCCAGCAGACGGCGGTGCCCGAGCACCCGGTGCTGCGGCGGCACCGGCTGGCCGTGGGCCTCTACGACAAGGGGCCCGAGGGGCTGACCCGGCGCACGCGGGTGGAGCTGGACGTCGAGGGCGAGCTGACCGAGGTCCCCGAGCTCGCCGGCCACCCCGTGGCGGACCTGGTGCTGGTCAACGACGACGACCTGACCTACGCCAAGCTGCGGCTCGACGAGCGCTCGCTGGCCACCCTGCAGGAGTCGATCCGCGCCATCCCCGACCCGCTGCCGCGCGCGCTGTGCTGGTCGGCGGCCTGGGACATGACCCGGGACGCCGAGCTGCCGGCCCGCGACTGGGTGGCACTGGTGCTGGCCGGGGTGGACGCCGAGACCGAGATCAGCGTCGTCCAGTCGCTGCTGGCCCGGGTGCAGTCGGCGCTGACCAACTACGCCGACCCGCGCTGGGCCGAGACCGGCTGGCGGGCCCTGGCCGACAAGGCGCTGGCCGCCCTCGAGGCCGCGGAGCCGGGCAGCGACACGCAGCTGCAGTGGTCGCGCACCTTCGCCGCCGCCGCCCGCACCGAGGAGCACGCCGCCGTGCTGCGCGGCCTGCTCGACGGCTCCCGGGTCGTCGAGGGGCTGCCGGTCGACGCCGACGCCCGCTGGGCCTTCCTGCACGGCCTGGTCGCCATCGGCGCGGCCGGGGACGCCGAGATCGCCGCCGAGGAGGCGCGCGACGCCACGGCGACCGGGCAGCGGCGGGCCGCGACCGCGCGGGCGCTGCGACCCACGGCCGAGGCCAAGGAGGAGACCTGGCAGCGGGCGTTCCACGACGACACCGTCCCCAACGCGGTGCACGAGGCGATGCTGCAGGGCTTCTGGCACCCGGCCCAGCGCGCGCTCACGGCCGGCTACGTCGACCGGTACTTCGCCGACATCCGCCCGCTGTGGGACCGGCGTCCCGGCGAGATCGCCAAGAACGCGGTGCAGTACCTGTTCCCGCCGGTGGTCGAGCTGCGCACGGTCCAGGCCGCCGACGCGTGGCTGGCCGACCCCGAGCACCCCGCGCCGCTGCGCCGGCTGGTCGCCGAGGGCCGCGACGGGATCGCCCGCTCGCTGCGGGCCCGGGAGCGGGACGCCGCCGAGAGCGACTGAGGCATCGAACGCGAGAGGCCCAGGACCCGGCGGGTCCTGGGCCTCTCCGGTTCGACGAGGTGTCCTGAGGAGCGGGGACTCGAAGGGCCCCCGACGAAGGACGGGGCGGCGGGCCCTGCGGCAGGATCCCGCCGCGAGCCTGGTGAGGTACTGGAACGGCCCCCTTCCAGGGGTCCGCCCTGAGCCTGCGAAGGGTGGGGAGGAAGGGGGTCCTTCTCTCAGTGGGTGCGCAGTCCCCGCGGGTGGCCGGCCTGGTCCGACAGCTGGCGCAGACCGTTGACGATGCCGCCCACCAGGTCGCCGGAGGCGAAGGCGTTGGTCATCGACAGCACCGCCAGCGCGCAGGCGCGGTCGGGCAGCCGGCGCGCGGCCGCGGCACCGGTGACGACCTCGACGACCCGCTGGCCGGGCGAGACCGCGATGAGCACCGAGTCGGGCAGGTCGGAGCCGGAGCGCTCGAAGAGCTCCTCGGCGCGGGCACGGGTCTGGGGGCCGAGGTCACCGATGTAGAGGGTGAAGCGCAGCCCGGTCTCCCGGGAGGACATGGTCAGCGCCTCGTCGAGGCGCAGCAGCTCCTGGTAGCTGAAGACCGAGTCCGGGGCCTCGGCCTCGTCGGCGCGCGTCGCCATGGTGCCGGCAGACGTCGCGGTGTCGTGCGACGTGCCTTCGAGCACGCGGGTCATCTCCGGCCTCCGTGGGGGGTCTCAGGGGTGCTGCGGTGGACGGGCACGTCGGTCACCAGGTCCCGCGGGCGCCACCGAACGGCCGCGCCGCCGCCGCGGCGGAGGGCCCGGCCGCGAGGGCGCGCGCGCCGGTGGCGCCGTGCGAGTCGCCCCCGCCGTACCCGCCGGACTGACCGGGAGCACCCGGGCCGTGCTGCTCGGGGTACATGGACGAGCCCAGCGCGGTGGTCCCGTCGCCCGGGACGCCGGCAGGGCCGTGCGCCTCGGTGGGGCCGTGGCCGCCACCACCGACCGGGTGCGGCTCGTACCAGACCGGCTCGTGGTCCCACGCCTGGCCGGGCTTGTAGCGCAGCTTCTTGCGCCGCCCGGGGACGAGGGTGAGCAGGGCCAGGACGGCTATCAGCGCCAGCGGCGCCACCGCGTAGACGAGGAGGGTCTCGACGACGGTCACGCCCCTCAACCTACCGGCACCCGCCGTTGCTCTCATGGTCAGTCCCAGGACGGCGGGTGGCGGTGCGCCCAGGGGTGGGCGGCCTCCAGCTGGGCGGCCAGCGAGAGCAGCGTGACCTCGTCCGCGGGCCGCCCGACGAGCATCGTCCCGACCGGCAGCCCGTCGCCGGTCCAGTGCAGCGGGACGCTGACCGCGGGCTGGCCGGTGACGTTGAAGACCGCGGTGAACGCGGCGTAGCGCTTCTGCCGCTCGAAGTCCGCGGCGCCGTCGCCGTCGGCGTCGAACCAGCCCAGCGGCCGCGGCGTCATCGTCGTGACCGGCGCGAGCAGGACGTCGTAGCGGTCGGTCGCGGTGACGAAGCGTCGGGCGAACAGCCGCAACGCGGTGAGCGCCTCCATGGCCTGCCGCGCCGACAGCGCCAGGCCGCGGGCCCGCAGCTCCCGGGTCAGCGGCCGCAGCTCGCCGACCCGCTCGGGCGGCACCGGCAGCAGCGTCCCGGACAGGGTCCACACCCGCTCGAAGGCGGTCAGGACGTCGGGGCCCAGCAGCCCGGGCGGCACGTCCTCGACCTCGTGACCGAGCTCCTCGAGCAGCCGTGCGGCGTCGTCGAACGCGGCCTGCACCGCCGGCTCCAGCCCGGCGTCGGCCATGGGCGACTCCAGGTACCGGCCGACCCGCAGCCGGCCGACCGGTCGGTCGGCGGCGCCGAGGAAGGTCTCGCCGGGCGGCAGCGGCGGCGCCCACGCCGGGTCGCCGGTGACCGCCCCGGCCATCGCGTCGAGCAGCGCCGCCGTGTCGCGCACGGTGCGGGCCAGCGGGCCGTTGGTGCCCAGCCCGGTGACGTCGCCGCCGAGGGGCGCGTTGCTCACCCGGCCGCGGGTGGGCTTGAGGCCGACCAGGCCGTTGATGCTGGCCGGGATGCGGATCGACCCGCCGCCGTCGCTGCCCTGCGCGACCGGCAGCATCCCGGCGGCCACGGCGACCGCCGCTCCCCCGCTGGAGCCGCCGGCCAGCCGGCCGGGGTCCCACGGGCAGCGGGCCGGGCCGACCAGCGCGTTGTCGGTGTAGCAGGGGAAGCCGAACTCGGGTGTGTTGGTCTTGCCGATGCTGATCGTCCCGGCCTCGGCCAGCCGGGTCACCACGGCGTCGTCGACGGTGGGCACGTTGTCGGCGAGCACGGTGCTCCCGAACGTCGTCCGGACGCCGGCGGTGTTGTTGAGGTCCTTGACCGCCGTCGGGACGCCGAGCAGCGGCGGCAGCTCGCCGCCCTCGCGCAGCCGGCGCTCGGCACGGCGGGCTGCGGCCAGCGCGCGCTCCGGGGTCACGGTGAGGAAGGCACCGAGGCCGGCGTCGAGGGCCTCGACCCGGCGCAGCGCGTGCTCGACGAGCTCGGGAGGGCTCACCTCCCGCGACCGGACGGCGGCCGCCTGCTCCAGTGCGGTGAGGTCGTGCAGCTGGGTCACGGTCGGCGACGGTAGCGGCGACGGGTACACAGGACGGCGTGGACCTGACCCGGGCCGCCGCCGAGGCCCTCGACGCCGCCGACCCGCTGGCCACCTTCCGCGAGCGGTTCGCCGGCGCCGGGGAGGACGGGCTGCTCTACCTGGACGGCAACTCGCTGGGGCGGATGCCGGTGGAGACGCCGGCCGCGCTCGCGCGGGTGGTGGAGGAGGAGTGGGCGCGGGGCCTGGTGCGCTCGTGGTCGTCGTGGGTGGGCGCCGCCACGCGGGTCGGTGACCTGCTCGCCGAGGGGGTGCTCGGCGCGCGGCCCGGCGAGGTGCTGGTGGCCGACTCGACGACGGTCGACCTGTACAAGCTGCTGGTGGCCGCCGCGGACGCCCGGCCGGGCCGCGACGTGCTGGTGTGCTCCGCCGACGACTTCCCCACCGACCGCTACGTGGTCGCCGGGGTGGCGCAGGCGCGCGGGCTGACGGTGCGCGAGGTGCCCGCCGACGTCGACGAGGGGCTGGACCCGGCGGTGCTGGCCGCGGCGCTCGACGAGCGGGTCGCCGTCGTCGTCCTGTCGGCGGTCGCCTACCGCTCCGGGGCGCTGGCCGACGTCGCCGCGGTGACCCGGACGGCGCGGGAGGCCGGGGCTCTGGTGGTCTGGGACCTGTCGCACGCCGCGGGCGCGGTGCCGGTCGACCTGGCGGCCGACGGCGTTGAGCTGGCCGTGGGCTGCACGTACAAGTACCTCAACGGTGGGCCGGGAGCCCCGGCCTTCCTCTACGTGCGCCGTGAGCTGCAGGAGCAGCTGCGGCAGCCGATCTGGGGCTGGTTCGGCCAGCGCGACCAGTTCGCCATGGGCCCGGCCTACGACCCGGTCCCGGGCGTCGAGCGCTTCGCCGTCGGGACGCCGCCGGTGCTCGCGCTCGCCGCGGTGGAGGTCGGCGCCCGGCTGGTGGCCGAGGCCGGGGTCGACCGGCTGGCGGCCAAGGGCCGGGCGCTCGGTGAGCTGGTCGTCGCCCTCGCCGACGCCTGGCTGGCGCCGCACGGCGTCGCGCTGGCCTCGCCCCGCGACCCGGCCCGCCGCGGCGCGCACGTGACGCTGGCCTCCCCGTCGGCCTGGCAGCTCACCCAGGCACTGGTCGACCGGGGTGTCGTCCCGGACTTCCGGACGCCGGACCGCGTCCGGCTGGGCCCGGCGCCGCTGTACACCCGCTTCGTCGACGTCTGGGACGCGATGGCCTGCCTCCGCGACGTGCTGGCGAGCGGGGCGCACGAGGGGTACCCCACCGCGCGCGCCCGCGTCACCTGAAGGAGGACCCTCGTGCACCCCACCACTCGCGAGCTCGCGGCGGGGCCCTGCACGAGGGCCGTTCCAGCACGTCACCAGGGCCTCAGGACTCGGCGAAGACCACGAGGTTCTCGGTCGAGGCCCGGCCACCACCCCGCTGGAAGCAGGTGATGAGCACCAGCCGGCCCGGGTGGGCCTCCCACACCTCGGTGGCGCCGGGCAGCTCACCCTTGGCGTACCGCTCGGTGCGCACGACGGTGTAGCCGACCGTGCCCTGCGGGGTGCTGACCTCGATGACGTCGCCGGCCCCGAGGGTGCTGCCGCCGCCGTCGGGCTCCATCAGCGGGTCGAAGCCGTACTCGCCGGTGCCCGTCGAGTGGGCGGCGAGGTAGAGGGTGTTGTCGGCCTGCTCGGCGCTGCCGACCGGGTCGCCGTACGGGTCGAGCCAGTAGGCCGCGGTCAGCGTCGGCGGGTTGATGGACCCGTCCCGCGGGCTCAGGGGCAGGACCGGCAGGTCCACGTCCAGCGCGGGGATGGCCACGTGCACGTCGGACGAGGGCGTCGGCAGGGCGACCCCCTCCGGCGGCAGCGTGGGCTGCGCCTCCTCGACGTGCGGCGGAGCCGCGGTGGCCGCGGCCACCGGGTCGGGGGACCCGGTGGCC
>NZ_JBJGZQ010000018.1:0-114701 GCF_054050595.1 Geodermatophilus sp. SYSU D00779 | reverse complement strand
CGGCGACGAGCGGACCCGCAGCCAGCGGCTGGCCGACGTGCTGGTGCAGCTGTGCGACAACGCCCTCGCCGCGAGCTCCCTGCCGGTCCTGCGCGGCCACAAGCCGCAGGTCATCGTCACGATCGGCGTGGGGGAACTGGCCGGCCCGCGACCGGCCGCGGCGCGGCCGACACCGGCTTCGGCGCGCAGGTCTCCGCCGCCCGGGCCCGCTGGTTGGCCTGCGACGGGCAGGTGACCCGGATCGTGATGGGCCCCGGCGGGATGCCGCTGGACCACGGCCGCACGCTGCGGCTGTTCCCGGCCCATGTGCGCCGGGCCGCGGAGGTGCGCGACGGCGGGTGCGTGTTCGCCGGCTGTGGGTGCGCCGACCTGGCCTGGGTCGACGGCGGCGCGACCAACCTGGGGAACCTCGTCCATCCCTAGGACAACCCCCGACGGGGATGCCCTGTACAATTTCTACACGAGACTCAGCTAGCTGATACGTCCTATTGACGTCGCCAGCCGTACGGCTAGATTGGAAGATGAATGTCGACGTTTCACGTCGACCAGATCGCGACTCGGGTGGTCCAGGATTACGCGACGAAGTATCGCCGTGATGAACTCGACGACGTCAACAATCTGAGTCGATACTTGTCGCTCTATGCGACGGAGCGAATCCTTGACGGAATTGCTGCCACGCCCCAGCGGCTGATCGAAGTTACTGATGGCGGGAAGGATCGCGGAATCGACGCAGTGGCAGTCGACCCCAATGCCAGATTGATCGTGTTCACCCAGGCGAAGTGGCGACAGAATGGCCAGGGCAGCCTAGCCGTCGATGAATCGTTGCGATTTGTAGACGGCGTGCGATCCCTGGTGGGAATGCAAAGCCAGGGAGAGCCGGTCCATGCATCCCCTGAGCTCCGGGGTGCCCTTCAGACGCTACTTACGACGCCCTCCACACGGATCCGGCTGGTTACCGCGTCCACCGGAGGGAGTGCGCTTGCCGCGGAGGTGGCACAACCTATCGAGACGTTCCTGAGCGAGATGAATGACTTGGAGGGAGTCGAGCCCGTTGTCACCCACACCCATTACGGGCAGGCAGAGCTGTTCAATTCACTCGCGGTTGCCGCGCATGAGAATGTCGACCTGGACATCAACTTGCTCGACTGGGGTGGCACCGCCGACCCTTTGAGGATTTACTACGGGCGGGTCTCAGGCGCCGACATTGCTCTGTGGTACAAGAGTCACGGGGACGCACTCTTCGCTGAGAATATCCGCGTAGTCATCCCGAAATCCGAAATCAATGCTGGGATCCTGGAGACTGTTCGCGAGGAGCCGCAGCACTTCTCGTACTACAACAACGGAATCACCATTCTCGCTGAGCGGATTGAGACCGCTCCCGGTGGACAGTTGAATAAGGCCGTTGGCCGGATGCGCTTGGTGCGCGCTTCAATTGTGAATGGTGCTCAAACGGTATCAACGCTCGGGTCCGTGTTGGGTACGACTGCTGAGCCGAACCTCGCAGACACGTTCGTCATGACGCGCTGCATTGAGGTCCCGGCGGCGGACGACGAACTGGGTCGAGGGATTACCCGATACGCGAACACTCAGAACGAGGTCTCAAGTCAGGACTTCGCCTTCCTCGACGAGGAGCAGCACCGACTGGCGAAAGAGCTTCGAGTCATCGGCGTGGACTATGTGATTCGTCAAGCGGAGAAGCCCTCGCTGAAGGACGCCAAGATGGTCATTCACGTCCGCGAGGCGGCCGTGGCATTGGCCTGTGCTGCCAAGGACATCGGGCCCGCCGTAATCGCCAAGCGGGAGGTCTCGCGGCTGTTTGCTTCAAGTGGCGGGGAATATGCGCGACTTTTCAACGCCGCGACGGATCCGCTGACCCTAAGTCGATCCGTCAAGGTCCTGAGGTACGTGGATAGTCTCCTAGACATCGCTCGTGCCTCGGCTAGCGGCGTTGAACTGGGGGTCGTGGTTCACGGCCGCTTGGTCATCACACATCTGGTACTCAAGTCGATCGGTGCTCAGAGCCTCCGGGATCCGGCATTCGATGTCGACGAGTTCTTAGAGCAGCAGATTAGGCCGATCCGACTGATGGTGGCGGCGTTGGTCGATTCGTTCCCCGAGAACAGCTATCCCGGCAACGTCTTCAAGAACCGCACTCGCTGTGCGGAACTCGTCAAGGATGCCGGACTGGCCTGACCCGGCACGCGCGGGTCGCGACCGCTGGGGCGTGGGGGCCGGGGCGTTCTTCCCCCGGCCCGCAACTGCCTGTTGCGGTCGCTGCGCTTCGCCGACCGCAGCGTCCGACGGCTGTCAAGGGGGCCGGAGGCACCGCGTAGCGGCGCGGAGCGCCCTTGACGGCCGCGTACGCGAGTCGGGGACGGATAGGGCGCCGCAGGCGCCCCTTGGTAACCCTGCGAATAACTCCCGCGCCTTGGTAACTACGGTTGCGCTATCGTCGCGTATGCCCAAGTCAGCGCGGCGAAAGCCGAAGCAACCGCAGAGGCGTCCCCTGCTCGTAGCGGCGCGCGAAGCGCGTCCGCCGGTTCCCCCGCCGGTGGTGGCGGTGGAGGACAGTCCCGAGCCGGACGAGTGGGACGAGAACGCGCTGGTCGAAGACGAGGACGACGGTCAGGGGGACAGCGACGATCCGCCGCCGCGTGGCTCGGTCCGAACCGCCACGTGGCGGCGCGGCCGGGTGCCCTATCTGCTGCAGGACGTGATCGAGGCACGAATGTCCCTCACGCGCGCCGAACGCGACCTCACGAAGAAGGTCAAGTCCGCGCGGTCGCACGGAGCCAGCTGGGAGGAGATCGGGCTGGCCTTGGGCATGTCGCGGCAGGGGGCGGCGAAGCGGTTCGGCTGAGCTACTGTGCTAGCGGCGCGGAAGAGTCGTCGGGTCACCCACTCGGGCCCAGCGGCGGGTAGGACCCCAATCCCCGTGCCCATCGACTCAACGACGCCGAGTGGGCGGCACCCTGCTGATGCCTGAGCAGGAACGCACCGAGGGCGTAGGCGCCGGGGTCGATCCCTACTGGATCGACGCCCGGGAGCGCGCCGTGCATCACCATTCTGTCCTGTCGCCTGGTGGGTCGCTGTGGCGACGCTGAGCCGGGAGCAGGTGGCCGCCTGGTTGGCCGCCTCCTGTGCGGAGCAGGGCGTGCCGGTACGGGTGACCGACCCGCAGACGCTGGCGAAAGTGGCGGCGCTGCTGGCGCCCGGCGGTGGCGGACCCCGACCCCGCGCGAAGCGCGGGTAGGGGCCGCCCCGGCGGCGTCACAGCCGCCAGATCGCCCGCACTCGGCCCGGGTCCAGGGTGCGGGCGCCGGGCTGGCCGGGAGCGATGACGGCGTGATCGAGCACCGCGCCGACGATCGCCGCCTGCCGGGTCAGGCTCAGCTCATCCCATCGGGCGCGCAGCTCGCCGCCGTGGCCGGGCAACCCCGCGAGCGCGTCGGTGCCGGTGGCGGTAGTGAGTTGCCGCTGGCGGTCGCGCATCCGCTGCTCGATCGGCTCCCGGGCGGCGCGCCACTCGCGGGCGCTGATCTCCTGCTTGCCGAACATCACCGCCAGCTCGTCGAGCTGGTCGGAGTCGGCGGCCAGGCCCTCGCTGAGCTCGGCGGCCAGCGCGTCGCCGCCCCGGCCGGTGAGCACCTCGGCCAGCTCGGGGCTGTCCAGCCGCTGGATGACCGCCTCGACCAGCAGGTGCTCGAGCGGCTCGGCGACCACGGTGAGCCGTCCGCAGCCGCCGTGGTCGGGCCCGGACAGGCACACGTAGCGGCGGCTGTTCTCGCGGGGCGAGGCGTACAGCTTGCCGCCGCAGCGGCCGCAGCGCAGCAGCCCGGACAGCACGTAGCGGCGCGGCGTCCGGCGCCCGGTGATGGTCTGCTCGGCCATCCGGGCCAGCACCCGGTCCCGCTCGGCGCCGGTGATGATCGGCTGCCACGCGGCCGGGCCGATCACCTCGCCGCGGTGCTCGCGCAGCCCGGCGATCCGCCCCGAGCGCAGCAGGCCGCGCAGGGTGGGGCTGCGCCACTCGCCGCCGTTGACGGTGCGGATGCCCTCGGCGTCCAGCCAGGTGCACAGCGACCGCAGGCTCTCCCCGGCCACGTAGCGGGCGACCAGCTGGCGGATGACGGCGGCCTCGTCGGGGCGGATGGTCACCTTGTCCGGGTCGTAGCCGAACGGGCGTTGCGCGCCGCCGTGTGGCCGGCCCTCGGCGGCCAGCTGGTCGAGCTTGCGGCGCACCCGCCGGCTCTTGGCCGCTGACTCGTTCGCCGCCACCGCCGCCATGATCCTCCCAATCAACAGGCCGTCCCCGGTGCCCAGGTCCATGTCTCCGGCCACGAACCGCACTTGCCGGACCCCGGCGGCGTCCACCGTGGCCACGAAGCTCTCCAGCTCCACCGGGCGGCGGGTCAGCCGGTCCACGTGATAGCAGATCACCGCGTCTCGCAGGCCGTCTCGCAGATCGGCCAGCAGCTGCTCATAGGCCGGGCGGGTCTTGCCGGAGTAGGCCGACAGGTCGTTGTCGATGTACTCCTGCGCCACCGGCCAGCCCAGCTGGTCGGCCAGGCGTCGGTAGTCCTCCACTTGGCGGGCCACGCCCAGCGCGCGCCCTTCGGGGTCGCTGCTGATCCGGGCGTAGAGGGCGGCTGCCCTGACGGTGGTCACGAGGGGGCAGACTAGCGATGCGTCAACAACGCCGCGCTGCTGTGCGAACGGCACCACACGAAGGTCCACCACGGGTTCCGCGTCGACCGCCGGGCGGATGGCCGATGGCGCACCTGGCGACCCGACGGCACCGAGATCCGCACCGGCCCCCAGCGCACCGGCCCACCCCTGGCCACCGCCGCCTGACCGACCGACGACATCCGCCGCAGCCGGCAGTCGACCGACACCCACCCCCGGGCACCGGTCGGCTGCCGGTTGCCCGCGTGCAGGCGACCGCGGTCAGCGCCCGTCGAGGTCGCGCCGGGGGCCGTCCTCACGGAGGGGCTGGCTGGCCTCGTGTGGCTGCCCCTCGCCCTCGTGCCCGGACCGCCTCCGGAGCTCCGCGAGAGCAGCCCGCCGCCGCGGTCGACCCGGGTGCCGGACGTCCCGAGCCACCCCGTTCGCCGCCTCCGTCGGGGCCGCAGGCACCCGTGGGCCGGTCCGGGGCCTCGACGCACGGGTCAGGCCGAGAGCGCCGTCCACTCCGCGGTCTGCCGGCCGAGGGCGACGGCGTGCGCCAGCCGGAGGCTCCCGCCGAGCCACACCAGGACGTCGTGCAGCCGCAGCCGGGTGAGCGGGACGCCCCCGGTCGCGGTCAGCAGTCCGGACGCCGCGGCCTCGAGCGCACCGAAGGCCTCGGCGTTGGCCAGCAGTTCCCGGTGCACGACCGCCTCCAGCCCGCTGTCGCCCTCCTCGACGTGGGGCAGCAACTGGCGGCGGGTGGTGCTGCCGACCAGCGGCACGAGATCCGGACGCCGGTGGTGCAGCGCCGCGGAGAGGTGGTCGCGGTGCCGCCCGGGACCGTCCCGGCCGATGCTCCGCAGACCGGCACCGACCGTGCCCGGCTCCTCCAGCACCGACAGCTCCCCGGGCGGGAGCTCCCAGAACGCCCGCCCGTCCGCCCGCACGGCCACGGCGTCGGCGAGCGGGCCGGCCTCGTCGAGCGCGGAGCGGACCGCGGCCCAGCCCGCCGGGTCGAGGCGGCCGTGCAGCCCCTCGGCGACGAGGACGTCGTCGTCGCCCAGCGGTCCGGCGACCTGCGGGCGGCAGTCGAAGCGCTCGTAGCCGAAGGCCGGGACCCGCACCCACCGACCCTCCGGATGGCCCGGGGAGCGGAACCACAGCGCCCGCCGTCCCCGCGCGTACCCCAGCACCGCCGCGAGCGCGGTGTCCCAGGGCACCGCGTCGGGTCCGACGCTGGGCAGGGACAGGGGCGGACCGTCAGCCACCTCCCCAGCCTGCTCGACGCGAAGCCCGGCCGCGGTGTCGAGGGAGCCACGCGCCGGCGTTGCGCGCGGCGCGGTCGTGTGGACGACCCGGCGGTCGGGTCGACCGTGCACCGGCGGCCCCGACCTGCGCCTCACCCGGTCGGCGGCCGCCACGCCGATCGCTCGACGACCGGGACGACCCGGCCACCGGCGGCCAGGTGCAGGCTCCAGCTGCTCCCGATGGCGTCGTCGAGGGCGGTGTGCAGCCCCTCGGCCCACCCGTCGTCCTCCGCGGTGACCACGACGTGCCCGGGGCGGCACAGCGCCATCGCCAGGTGGGTGGTGTCGGGGGAGCCCTCGGCAACGGCCTCGTGCAGGTGGACCAGCCCGCGCAGCGTGATCAGGTCCGGTACCCGTGGCACGTCGTCCACGGGCACGACCACCGGCAGCGTGGTGCCGTCCTCGTGCAGCCACGACAGCCAGAGGCTGCGGGCGGCGAAGACCGGCGGGTCGAGCAGGTCGGCCCAGCGCTGCGTGAGCTCGGCGGCCGAACGGACGGGGACCTGGGCGAGCGGGGGAGTCGTCATGCCCGGGACCCTCGCCGCGGCCACCGTCGGTGCGGCCCGCCGTCCACAGGAGGGCGCCCGTCCACACGGCCGTCGACCCCGTACGCCCGGTTCTGCCAGCGGCTCACGCAGCTCACTGGCACCAGCCGTCGCAGCTCCGATCAGCAGGCACACCGAGGGGCGGGCGCGCACGTACGGTGCCGCTGCACGTCCGATGACGGGGGACAGCGATGATGCCGACCGACCCGAACCACCAGAGCCCGATGCCGCCCTGGCAGGCCACGCAGACCATGCAGCTACCGCTCCAGCCGCCCGCCGAGGGACCAGCCGGCACGCGGCGGAGGTGGCTGCGGTGGGTGGTCCCTCTGGTGGCCTTCCTGCTCGGCATCGGCGTCGGTGGGGCGAGCAACGGGACCGACGTGACCACCACGCCGCAGTACCAGTCGCTGCGGGCAGAGCTGGACACCGCGCAGGACGAGGCCGGGGAGCTCAGCGACGAGGTGGCCGACGCCCAGGAGCAGGGGCGGCAGGCGGCCGCGGCGGCGCAGGCGCAGGTCGAGCAGCAGGCCGCGGCGCTCAGCGAGCGCACCACGGCGCTCGACCGGCGCGAGCAGGAACTCGCCGCGCGGGAGAGCGCCCTGCGGGCGGCCGAGCAGGCGACCGGCAGCAGTGGCGGCCGCAGCTCGTCGTCCTCCGGCTCGTCGTCCTCGTCCGGATCCGGCTCGTCCGGTGCGGGCAGCGCGGTGGTCGAGCCGGAGCCGCAGGTCTCGACCAGCGTCTCGTACAGCAACTGTTCCGAGGCGCGCGCCGCCGGCGCCGCCCCGGTTCGCGTCGGCGACCCCGGCTACAGCCGGCGCCTCGACCGCGACGGCGACGGGGTCGGCTGCGAGTGACCGCACGGGGCGGCCCTCGTCGGGGAGGACCTCCCCTCGGCCGTGGACGTCGTCGCCGTGGCGTCGGTGAGGTCGCGGTCGCGCGTCAGCCCTGAACAGGGGTCACCGGTGGCCGAGGCCGCCGGGGCCGTGGTCGCCGGGCACGCGCTCGTCCTCGGGCGGCGGCCCGGGCGGCGTCCCGTCGCCGAACGGCCGGCCGCCCAGCTCCTCGCGGCCGTGCGGGGTCAGCCAGTTCGACGTGTCCGGGCCCTGCGGGGTGACCTGCGTCGGGTTGATGTCGGCGTGGACGACGTAGTAGTGCTCCTTGATCTGCGGGAAGTCGATCGTGTCGCCGAACCCCGGGGTCTGGAACAGGTCGCGCGCGTAGGCCCACAGCGCCGGCAGCTCGGTCAGCTTCTGCCGGTTGGCCTTGAAGTGGCCGTGGTAGACGGGGTCGAAGCGGGCCAGCGTGGTGAACAGCCGGATGTCGGCCTCGGTGATCGACCCGCCCATCAGGTACCGCTGCCCCGACAGCCGCTCCTCGAGCCAGTCCAGCGCCGTCCACAGCCGCTCGTACGCCCTGTCGTAGGCCCGCTGCGAGCCGGCGAAGCCGCACCGGTACACGCCGTTGTTGACCTCGGTGTAGACGCGCTGCATGACCTCGTCCATCTCGTCGCGCAGCGCCTCCGGGTAGAGGTCGGGCGCGCCGTCGCGGTGGAACGCCGTCCACTGGGTGGAGAGGTCCAGGGTCATCTGCAGGAAGTCGTTGGTGACCACCTGCTTGGTGGGGACGTCGACCAGCGCCGGCACCGTGATGCCGCGGTCGTAGTCGGGGAAGCGGGCGAGGAAGGCCTCCTGCAGCCGCTCGTAGCCCAGCACCGGGTCGCGGCCGCCGGGGTCGAGGTCGAAGGTCCAGGACCGCTCGTCGTGGGTCGGCCCGCACATGCCCATGGAGATCGCGTCCTCCAGGCCGAGCAGCCGGCGCACGATGACCGCGCGGTTCGCCCACGGGCAGGCCCGCGCGACGACGAGCCGGTAGCGGCCGGCCTCCACCGGCCACTCGCCGGCACCGTCAGCGGTGATCCGGTCGGGGATGTAGTTGGTGTCCCGGTTGAACTCCCCGGAGGTGACGTAGCCCGAGCCGCTGTTCTCTTCGCTCACCCGAACAGGGTGATCGACCCCGCGCGGGTCCGCTCGTCAGAGCCGAGTGGTCGTCGCCTCGTCCCGCCGGCCGCCGTAGTAGCGCTCCAGCACCTCGCCGAACACCGGCTCGTCGGGCGCGGCCGCCTCGAACAGCGTCATCGACGAGCGCAGCTTGAGCGCGTCCACCGACCCGAGCACCTGCTCCGGGTCGTCCCCGGGCAGCTCCAGCAGCGCCCGCGCGCTCTCGACCAGCCGCGGGCCCAGCACCGGGTGCGCCAGGTACGCCCGGGCCTCGTCCAGGCCGCTGACGGCGTACCGCTGCGCCATCGGGCTGTGCCCGAGCCCGGTCACCTGCGGGAACACGAACCACATCCAGTGCCCACGCTTGGCGCCGGCCCGCAGCTCGCGCAGCGCCTGCCCGTACACGCCGCCGTCCTGGGCCCGGACGAACCGCTCCAGGTCGAACGGGTCCTCGCTCACCCGGGCAGGCTCCGCCGCGCCGCCGTCCCGGGCAAGTCCGACTCGCTGGTCCGCCGGGAGTCGAGCTGCCAGGCTGCGGCCGACCACGTGGGTGGAGGGGGAGGTCCGGGGTGCGGAGCTGGTACGTGGCGAGCGGGCCGGGGGTCGACGTGCCGGCGCCGGACGACGACCGCGGTCTCGAGCTGGCCGACCTCGGCAAGCTCGCCCGCCGCGGCCTGCGCGCGGTGACCAGGGCGGCCCGGGCCGACGAGCAGGTCACCTTCTCCTCGCTCCTGCGCGGGCACCTCGGGGCGGCCGCGGGCAGCGACGTCGTGGAGGAGACCTGGCCCGGCTACGAGCACGTCAACGTGCAGGCCGGCCTCGACGCGTGGCTGACCGTGGGCGGACGCCGCAGCGAGACGGTCGGCGTCCTCAACTTCCGCCACCAGCACTTCGGCCTGGCCGAGCTGCTCACCGCGGGCGGCCAACCGCACCCGTTCGGTCTGCGGCCGGGCAACGCCGCGACGATCAACCTGCCCAGCGGCCCGGACGGTGCCACCCGCGCCTGCCTGCGGTGCGCCCTGGTGCTGACGACCGACGGGGACGTGCGGACGGCGCTGCTGGTGCGCGGCGCCGAGCCGGAGTCCGGGTTGACGCGGGTCTCGGTGCAGGCCCTGTCCACCGACCCCGGGGCTGCGCGCGCCACGGTCCGCGACATCCGCGCCGCCGCCGACCGGGAGAACGTCTTCCGCGGCCAGGTCCTCTCCTTCGACCAGGAGGTGTTCGGCCACGGGCAGACGCTGCTGCAGTTCCACCGGCGGCCGCTGCTGCAGGCCGGTCAGCTGGTCCTCCCCGCGGGGACGCTCGCCGAGATCGAGCGCCAGGTCGTGGACGTCGCCCGGCACAAGGAGCGGCTGCTGGCCGCCGGGCAGCACCTCAAGCGGGGGCTGCTGCTGTACGGGCCGCCCGGGGCGGGCAAGACGCACACGGTGCGCTTCCTGGTGGGCCGGCTGCCCGGCACCACCGTCGTCCAGCTGACCGGCGGGGCGCTGCACCTGATCGCCGAGGCGTGCTCGGTGGCCCGGGCGCTGCAGCCGGCGATGGTCGTGGTCGAGGACGTCGACCTCATCGCCGAGGACCGCGGCATGCACCCCGGCCGGCACCCGCTGCTGTTCCAGCTGCTCAACGAGATGGACGGGCTGGCCGAGGACGCCGACGTCGTCTTCCTGCTGACCACGAACCGCGCCGACCTGCTCGAGCCGGCGCTGGCCGCGCGGCCCGGCCGGGTGGACCAGGCCGTCGAGCTGACGCTGCCCGACCGCGACGCCCGCCGGGCGCTGTTCGACCTCTACCGGGGCGACCTCGCGATGGACCTCTCCGCGCTGGACGAGGTGCTCGACCGGACCGACGGGGTCACCGCGTCGTTCCTCAAGGAGCTCATCCGCCGGGCGGCGCTGTTCGCCGCCGAGCGCACCGCCGACGGTGCTCTCGACGTCTCGGCCGCCGACCTGACCGCGGCGCTGGACGAGCTGCTCGACACCCGCAACGCGATGACCCGCACCCTGCTGGGCGCCGCGGACCGCGGCTGACCCGGGCTACGACCGGCGGGCGCCGTCCAGGGCGGCGGTGAGGAACCCCAGGATCGTGCGGATCAGCCGCTTGCGGGAGTGCGCCCGGCGGTAGTCGTGGCCCTCACCGGGCAGCTCCAGGTACTCGACCGGCCGGTCGAGCGCCCGCAGCGCGGCCACGATCTGGTGCGCCTCGCCGATCGGCACGTTGGTGTCGTGCTCGCCGTGCACCACCAGCAGCGGGACGTCGATGAGGTTGGCCGAGGCCAGCGGGGAGATGTCCTCGAGCAGCGCGCGGTCGCGCTCGGGGTGGCCGTACTTGGACACCGCCGCCGCGGCGATCCACGGCTCGCTGTCCCGGTAGAAGGTCACCAGGTCCGACATGCCGCAGACGTCCACGCCGGCGGCGAACACCCCCGGCGAGAAGGCCAGGGAGGCCAGCGTCAGGTAACCGCCGTAGGAGCGGCCGGTCACCGCGATCCGGTCCGGGTCGGCGACCCCCGAGGTGACGAGGTGGTCGGCCGCGGCGAGGACGTCGGCGAACGCCGCGTAGCGCCCGGTGAGGTCGTCGGCGTGCACGAACTCCCGCCCGAAGCCGGACGAGCCGCGGATGTTCGGGGCGAACACCGTGATGCCGGCGGCGGCCAGGGCCTGGTGCTGCGGCGCGAAGACGGGTCGCTCCTGCGCCTCCGGGCCGCCGTGCAGGTAGATCGCCACCGGCCCGGGCTCCTTGAGGTGGCCCGGCGCCCGGTACAGCCAGCCGGTCAGCGGCAGCCCGTCACGCCCGGGGAAGGTCTCCAGCCGGGGGACGACGAGCCGCTGCCGGGGGAGGGGCGGCGCGGAGGTGACCCGGGTCCAGGCGTGCGTCGTGGTGTCCAGGTGCCACAGCTCCCGCGGGCGGGTGGGCCCCTGCACGCCGAGCACCACGCTGGAGCCGTCGCGGCTGAGGACCGGGTCGGCGGCGACCAGCCCGGGCAGCCCGGTGATCGGGGTGCGCCCGCCCGTGGCGGTGTCCATCAGCTCCAGCTCGCTGCGGCCGGCGACGTTCCACACCAGCAGCAGCAGCCGGCCGGCGTCGTCGGCGTCGACGAACTCCAGCTCGGCGTCGTCGCGGGCGGCGAGGGTCCGCGGCTCGCCGCGCCAGCCGTTGGGGCCGAACGGGACGCCGATCAGCTGCCGGCGGGGCAGCCCCACGTCGGAGGCGAGGTACACGTAGACCGGCCCGGAGTGGTCCTCGGGCGCCGGCCGGATCAGCGCGACGTCGGTGGAGCCGGTCGCGCCGTGCGGCAGCACGCTGAGGGCCTCGTCGGTGAGCCGGTCGACGACGACGACGAACTGCTGCCCGCGCGAGCCGTCGCGGACGACGATGAAGCGCTCCTCCAGCGACACGTCCAGCACGTGGATCAGCTCGCCCTCGGCCAGCGGGTCGAGCCGGCCGGTCGCCGGGTCGGCCAGGTAGGAGCACGTCGGCGCGCCCTCCGTCGCGCCGGGGAAGCTGACGACGAAGCGGTGCCCGCTGCGCGTCCAGGGCCCCAGCTCGGCGTGGGTCTCGGCGTCGCCGGCGACCCGGCGGGCGTCGGAACCGTCCGGTCGCACCACCCACACCGCGGTCCGGACGCCGCCGTCGGTGGCCACCTCGACGGTCAGCCAGCCGCTGTCGGCGGCCCACCGCACCTTGGTCACCGGGTCGTCGGAGAGCTTGATGTGCCGTGCCGCGGGCTGCTGCCCGTCGAGCACGATGTCCTGGATGTAGACCTGCGGGACGCCGGAGCGGTCGCTGATGAACGCGGACCGCGCGGCGTCGGGGGTCATGTTGGGGCCCCAGCTGCCCCAGGCGTCGACGAGCGCGTCGCCCAGCGCGGCCGCCGTCTCCACCTGTGCCGGGGCCGCGGCCAGCTCCGTCGTCACCGTGACAGGTCCTCCACCTTCTGCAGCCACGTCTCCAGCAGCGCCGGCTGCAACAGCGCGCCACCCCGAGCGTCGTGCGGATGGCGTCCGGCTCGCGCAGCATGCCCTGCACCGTCTCGGGCCGGGACGGGTTCAGTCCTCCGGCCGCCGGATCGCTCCCCGCTCCCGTTGCCGCCCACGGTACGGCGCGCTCCGCTCCAGGCCGGCGTCGGCGGATCCCGGGCGTCACTCCCGGCACGCTCTTCCCTCGCTCCCGTCTGCGAGCAGGGGGTCGCGCGGCCCACGAGGAAGCTGCCCGGGTGCGACCGGTGTCCCAGCGCTCTGGCAGGCTGCGACTCCCGTCGCCGACCCGGGGAGGACACGCCGTGCCGCCGTCGCCGGGCCCGCTCGCGGGGCTGACCGTCGTGGAGCTGACGTCGACGTTCCTCGGCCCGTACTGCGCGGTGCTCATGGCGCAGATGGGGGCGAGGGTGGTCAAGGTCGAGCCGCCCGGGGGCGACATCATCCGCGGCGTCGGCGACGAGAACGGCTCCGGGCTGGGTCCCGCGTTCCTGACGTTCAACCGCGGCAAGGAGTCCGTCGTCCTCGACCTGACGACGCCGGCCGGGCGGGCGGCCCTCGACCGGCTGGTCGACGAGGCCGACGTCGTCCTGCACAACATGCGGCCGCGGGCCGCCGCCCGGCTCGGCGTCGACGCCGAGACGGTCCTGGCCCGCAACCCCCGGGTCGTCCACTGCGCCGCCGTGGGCTACGGCTCCGCCGGCCCGTACCGCGACGAGCCGGCCTACGACGACGTCGTCCAGGGCGTCTCGGGCCTGGCCGCCGTCCAGGGCGGCACCGGGGAGCCGCAGTACGTGCGCACCCAGGTGGTCGACAAGACCGTCGGGGTCATGGCCCTGGCCGCCGTCCTCGCCGCCCTCCACGAGCGGTCGGTCTCCGGCCGCGGTCAGGCCGTCGAGGTGCCGATGTTCGAGTCCATGGCGGGCTTCCTGCTCATGGAGCAGCAGGGCGCCCGGGTGTACGCCGGCCGCACCGACGGCACCGGCTACGCCCGCACGGCCTCGCCCTACCGCCGGCCGCACCGCACCGCCGACGGCGTGATCGCGGTGCTGCTCTACACCGACGCGCACTGGCGCGACTTCTTCCGGCTGGTCGACCGGCCCGACCTCGCCGAGGACCCGGAGCTGGCCACCATCCGCGGGCGCACCCGCCGCATCGACGAGCTGTACCGGCTGGTCGACGAGGAGCTCGCCCGCCGTCCCACCGCGCACTGGCTGCGGGTGCTGCGCGAGCGGCACGTCCCGGCGATGCCGGTGAACACCGTCGACGACCTCTTCGACGACGAGCACCTGGCCGCGGTCGGCTTCTTCGAGCAGGTCGAGCACCCGACCGAGGGGACGCTCGTGCACGTCCGGTTGCCGTGGACCTTCGGGCGCAGCGGCGCCCCCGTGCTGCCGGGCGCACCCGCGCTGGGCCAGCACACGGAGGAGACGCTGCGCCGGCTCGGCCTCGACGACGACGCCGTGCGCGCCGCCGGGACCGCCCGGCCGGTCAGCGGGGAGCGGCCCGCTCCGGGGTGAGGGCGGCCCGCTCGGCCGACAGGATCAGCGCGGCCGCGGCGAGCGTGCAGGCCGCGACCGCCCCGAACGCCACGCCGTACCCGGCCACCTCGATCAGCGCGCCCGCCGCGACCGGGGCGACCACCCGGCCCAGCTGCCCGGCCAGGGCCTGGCCGCCGGAGACCGACGCGAAGACGGCGGCGGGCACGTAGCTGCCCAGCAGTGCCGGCCGGGCGATGTGGATGACGCCGAACCCGGCTCCGAACAGCAGCACGAACAGCACCGTCGACACCGGCTGGGGCAGGGCGAACAGCAGCCCGACGCCGACCGCCTGACCGGCGATCAGCGACGCGCTGACCGGACCGGTGCCCAGCCGGCCGGCCAGCGCGGTGAAGGCCACCCGCCCGGCCACCGACATCGCGCCGAGGGCACCGGCCGCCGTCGCGGCCAACGCAGGGGGCGCCCCCCGCTCGAGTAGGTGGGCGACCAGGTGCACGGCGACGGCGGTGATGGCCAGCATCTCCAGCGCCGTGGCCAGGGTCAGCCGGCGCACCGCGGGGTCCCTCCAGGGAGCGGCCGGGGCGGCGGGCGGGTGCGCCGCCGACGGGCCGGGACCGGGCTCCGCGGCGGGCCGGGGGGATGCCGCGTCGCCGTCCGGGGCGAGGCCGAGGTCGGCCGGCGAGCGCCGCAGCACCAGCGCCTGCGGCACCGCGCAGAGCGCGACCAGGCCGGCCAGCACCAGCAGGGCGCCGCGCCACCCGAGCGCGTCGATGAGCGCCTGCGACGTCGGCAGGAAGACGGTGGAGGCGAAGCCGGCGACCACGGTGAGGGTGAGCAGCGCGGCCCGCCGGTCGCGGCGGAACCACGTGTTGATGACCGCGTACGCCGGCTCGTAGAGGACGGCCGCGCAGGCCAGCCCGATGCCGGTGAACACCAGGTACAGCTGCGGCAGGCTGCGCACCTGCGACCAGCCGACGACGCACGCCGCGCCGAGCAGGCTGCCCGCGGTCATCAGCCAGCGGGCCCCGTACCGGTCCAGCCAGCGGCCCACGCCGACGGCCGCCGCCCCGGTGACGGCCATGGCCAGGGTCAGCGCACCGGACAGCTGCGCGGTGCTGGCGTCCAGGTCGCGCCGCATCGGCACGAGGAAGACCGCGAAGGAGTAGAAGAGCACCCCGTAGGCGACCGTCTCGGTGACCGCCAGCGCCCACACCATCCGCCAGCCGGGGAAGTCCCGGCGCCGCCGGGCGGGCACCTCCTCCGTCGACATCGCGGTCAGCGGGGCCTCACGAGCCGCGGCGGGCGACCCTGCCGGAGCCGGCCTGGTCGACCGGGTAGACGAGGACGTCGGCGACGACGACGTGCGGCGGCCGGTCGGCGATCCAGGTGACGACGTCGGCGACGTCCTCGGGCGCCAGCGGCGTCATCCCCTCGTAGACGGCCCTCGCCGGCGCCTCGTCACCGGCGAAGCGGACGAGCGAGAACTCGGTCTCCACCATGCCGGGGTCGACCTGGCTGACCCGCACCCCGCTGCCGAGGACGTCCATCCGCATGCCGCGGGTGATCCGCTCGACCGCGGCCTTGGTGGCGCAGTACACCGCCCCGCCGGGGTAGACCTCGCGCCCGGCGTTGGAGCCGATGTTGACGACGTGCCCGGCGCCGCGCTCGACCATCCCGGGCAGCACGCAGGCCGAGACGTTGAGCAGGCCGCGGACGTTGGTGTCCAGCATCCGGTCCCAGTCGGCCGGGTCGTCGGTGTGGATCGGTCCGCGGCCGGCGGCCAGCCCGGCGTTGTTGACCAGCACGTCGATCGGCGTCCACTCCGCGGGCAGCGAGGTCAGGGCGGCCGACACCTGGGCGCGGTCCCGGACGTCGAGCGTCAGCGGCAGGACGGCGTCCCCGTGCCGGGCGCGCAGGTCCGCCAGCCGCTCGGTGCGGCGGGCGGCGGCGACCACCCGGTCGCCGCCGGCCAGGAAGGCCTCGGCGCAGGCCCGGCCGATTCCGCTCGAGGCTCCGGTCACCAGCACGACGCGTCCAGGGCTCACAGGATCTCCGATGCTCGGGGGATGGGGACTCAGGTGCGGGCCCGCGGACGGCGGGCCGGAGTGCCGGCCCGGGAGCCCGACGGCGCCCGGGTGCGGCGGAAGGCGACCGGCTCGGTGCCGGCGTCGCCGACGAGCTGGGTGTCGAGGTAGGAGTCGCGGGACCGCTCGACGTGCACCCGCATGGCCGTGGCGGCCTCCGCGGCCCGGCCGGCCGCGATCAGCTCGGCGACCTCCCGGTGCTCGGCCCACGCGCGCGGCGCGATCGTGCCGACCAGCGGCGCGAAGAACCAGCGGCTGCGCTGGGAGAGCTGCTCGCCGAACTCCAGCAGCAGGTGGTTGCGCGCGCAGAGCAGCACCGTGCGGTGGAACCGCGCGGTGTGCCCGGCCATCTGCTGGGTGGGGACGCCGCGCGCCCAGTCGGCGTCGGCCTCGTCGCAGATGGCGAGCAGCGCCTCGGCGTCCTCGGGGGTGCACCGCTGGGCGGCGAGCTCCGCGGCGGAGCGCTCCACCAGCTCCCGGGCCTCGAAGAACTCCTCGACCTGCTGCCGGGTGGGCTGGTTGACGAAGGCCCCGTGGCGCGGCCGCAGGGTGATCCAGCCGTCGCGGTGCAGCCGCTGCAGGGCCTCGCGCACCGGGCCGCGGCTCACCCCGAGCTCGGCGGCGAGGCGCTCCTCGACGAGGTGGTCGCCGGGCGCGAGCGTGCGGGAGATGAGCATCTCCTGCAGCCGTCCGTACACGTGCTCGCGCAGCGGGACGGCGTGGATGTGGTCGGCGCCGGACACCTGCGTCATCCACCTCCCGCCTCGGTGTGCACCCGGAGCGTGGCACAAATCGTAAACAGTAGACAAGCTTGTCTGTGAGCTGCTTCACTCGGCGACCGACCGCACGGCTCCGCCCCGAGCCCGTCCGGACGAGGAGGAGCCCGACCCGGGGAGCCGACGACCGCACCCACCAGGAAGGCCAACGATGACCTCCACCCCGATCCCCGCCCGGCCGGTCCGCCGGCTGCTCGGCACGGCCCTGGCCGCGACCCTCCTGCTCACCGCCTGCGGCGGAGGCGACTCCGGCGGCGGCGGGACGGGCGGCGAGGGCGCGCAGGCCGGCGGCACCCTGACCTTCGCCACGGGCGGCACCGGCGGCGTCTACTACCCATACGGCGGCGGCATCGCGAACCTGCTCAGCTCGCAGCTGGACGGCACGGTCGTGACGGTCCAGGAGACCAACGCGTCGGTCGACAACATGCAGCTGCTGGCCTCCGGGCAGGCGCAGCTGGCCTTCGGCCTCGGCGACGTCGTCTCCGACGCGGCCAACGGCGAGAACACCTTCTCCGAGCCGCTGCCGATCTGCTCGCTCGGGAACATCTACAACAACTTCACCCACGTCTTCACGACCGCCGACACCGGCATCACCTCGATCGAGGACGTGCGCGGCAAGCGGGTGTCGGTCGGTGCCGTCGGCTCGGCCTCCGAGGTCACCGCCGACCGCATCCTGCAGGCGGCCGGCATCGACCCGCAGGCCGACATCGAGCGCGCCCAGCTCGGCGTCGCCGAGACCGTCGCGGCCATCCAGGACGGCACCGTCGACGTCGGCTTTTGGTCCGGCGGCCTGCCCACCGGCGCGATCGTCGACCTGGCCAGCACCGACGAGCTGGTGCTCCTCCCGACCGCGGACTACGTCGACGAGATGGCCCAGCAGTACGGCGACTACTACTTCGCCGACGAGATCCCGGCCGACACCTACGAGGGCCAGACCGAGCCCTCCCCGCAGGTGGTGTCCCCGAACATCCTGGTCGTCCGGGAGGACATGGACCAGCAGCTGCAGCAGGACATCACCCGCACGATCTTCGAGAACAAGCAGCAGCTGCTCACGGTCCACCCGGCGGCCGAGGAGCTCGACCCCGCCACGGCCGGCGACGTCGCCTTCATCGAGACCTGCCCCGGCGCCCAGGCCTACTTCGACTCGGTGGGCTGATCGGGCAGCGGACGCAGGAGGAGCCGTCGTGGGAGCGTCGCCGGGGGCCGGGGCTCGCGCCGCGGGCCCCGGCGGCGCGCCCGCCCGCCGCCGGACGCTGCGGTGGCTCGCCGCCCTCGTGCTGGTGGGTGCCGCCGTGCTGGTCGGGGCGGGGGCCGCCGCGACGACGGCGGCGCCGGCCGGCGGGGAGGGCCGCGCGGTCGTCGTCCGGACGCCGGACGGCGCGGTGGTCGCCAGGGTCCCGCTGGCCGGGGACCGGTTCGCCGTCAGCTACCGCAACAGCGTCTACACCACCCTGGCCGAGGAGCGGTACCGCGTCCTCCCGGACGGCCGCTTCGCCCTCGTCGAGATCGCCGCCGACCAGGTGGCGGTGCTCGAGGAGTACTACGCCCTCCCCGCCGCCCCCCGGCCGGCACCGCCCGGCGACCGCCGCGGGCACGTGGCCGAGCCCGACCCCGGCCGGCCCGCCGTCTTCGACGTCCTGAACATCGCCGCCACCGACCTGGGCGAGCGCACCCTGCACGTCCCGGGCGCCGCCCCCGTCCCGATCTGGCGGCTCGTGACGGGGGAGGACCCCACCGTGCTACTGGAGATCGAGCGATGAAGATGAAGCTGCCGGGCCGCGCCCGGACGCACACGGCCGAGGACGAGCAGGCCCGCGCCGAGCACCTGCGGCACGACGGCGTCCACAAGGCCGCGCACCACGCCGCGCACCGGCAGGGCGGCATCGTGGACGTCGCCACCCTGGACAAGACCCCCGGCGCCGAGCCCCTCGACGATCCCGACCGGATCGACGAGGAGGCGCTGATCGCCGAGTTCGAGGCCGAGAAGCCCGCGCGCCACCTCACCGGCTGGCCCAGCTGGGTCACCTCGGTGGTCGGTGTCGGGCTGTCCCTCTTCGCCCTCTACTGGGTCTTCAACCCCATGCCGCGGCAGGTGTACCTGCCGGTGTTCCTCTCCGTCGGCCTGTTCCTGACCTTCCTGACCTACCGCGGCTGGCCGCGGTCGGCCAAGGTCAGGGAGGCCGGCAAGCGGGACTCCCCGAACGTCCTCGACTGGCTGCTGGCGCTCGTCTCGCTCGTGCCCGGCCTCTACATGGTGTCGGACTGGCAGGGCTTCTTCCGGCGGGCGATCCTGCCGACCGACACCGACCTGATCATCGGCACGCTGCTGATCCTGCTGTGCCTGGAGGCCGCCCGGCGCACCGTCGGCGTCCTGGTCCCGGTCGTCGTCCTGCTGTTCATCGCCTCGGCGTACTGGGGCTCGTTCCTGCCCGCGCCGTTCACCACGGCCAACTTCGGCTGGCCGCGGCTGGTCGGGCACAACGTCATGGGCACGCAGGGCATCTTCGGCACGCCGCTGGAGGTCGCCGCCACCTACATCATCCTGTTCACCATCTACGGCGCCGTCCTGGCCGCGTCCGGCGCCACCCGGTTCTTCATCGACCTGTCGTTCGCCGCGTTCGGGCAGTCCCCGGCCGGACCCGGCCGCACGGTGACCCTCTCGGGCTTCCTGCTGGGCACGGTGTCCGGCTCCGGTGTGGCGACCACCGTCACCCTCGGTGGCATCTCCTGGCCGCTGCTGCGGCGGGCCGGCTACCCCGCCGAGGCCGGCGGCGGCGTGCTGGCGGCGGCCGGCATCGGCGCGATCATGTCGCCGCCGACCCTGGGCGCGGCGGCGTTCATCATCGCCGAGCTGCTGCAGGTGTCCTACCTCGAGGTGCTGATCTGGGCGACGATCCCGACCGTCCTGTACTACCTCGGGATCGTCCTGGCGATCGAGATGGACGCCCGGCGGCACAAGACGCACACCGTCGCCATCGAGACGCAGTCGCCGTGGAAGCTGCTGCTCCGCTTCGGCTACCACTTCTCGTCGCTGGCCGCGATCGTCGTCTTCCTGGTGCTCGGCTACACGCCGTTCCGCGCGGTCGTCTACGCCACCGTGCTGGCCTTCCTGCTCAGCTTCCTCGAGCGGCGGTCGTGGATGACGCCCCGGCGGATCTGGTCGGCGCTGGCGCAGGGCGCGACCGGTGCGCTCTCGGTCATCCCGGTCATGGCCGTCGCCGGCATCATCGTCGGCGTCATGACCCTGACCGGGCTGGCCCTGCGGCTGGCCGGGATCATCGTCGACTTCTCGAACGGCAACGTCGTCCTCACCGCGCTGTTCTCCGCGGCGGTCGTCGTCCTGCTGGGGCTGGCGGTTCCGGTGACGGCGAGCTTCATCATCTCGTTCGTCGTCATCTCGCCGGCGCTGCAGCAGGTGGGCGTCGAGCCGTTCGCCGCGGCGATGTTCATCTTCTACTACGCGGTGCTCAGCGAGGTCTCCCCGCCGACGGCGCTCTCCCCGTTCGCCGCCGCGGCGATCACCGGCGGCAAGCCGGTGAAGACCATGTGGCTGACGTGGAAGTACACGCTGCCGGCGTTCCTCGTGCCGTTCATCTTCGTGCTCTCCCCGCGCGGCGTCGGGCTGCTCTTCGAGGGCGGCACGGAGACGGTGGCGATCGCCTTCGTCACCTCCGTGTTCGCCGTCGCCTCGCTGGCCGTGGTCACCGGCGCCTGGCTGTTCGGGCCGGCACGGGTCCCCGAGCGGCTGCTGTTCCTGGTCGCCGCCATCGCGCTGCTGGTCATGACGCCGACGTTCATCGCCGTCGGCGCGGCCTCCCTCGTCGCCGGCGTGCTCGTGCACCTGCTCACCCGCCGCCGGAACCGGGCGGACGACGCGGGCGGCGACCGGGACGTCGCCCCGACGACCGGGCAGGAGGTGGCCGACGGAGCGGCGACGGGAGCCCCGCAGCCGGCGTCGTCCCCCGTCGCCGGCACCCCGGCGCCGGCGGACCGGCCGCGGACGGAGCGGTGAGCCCCCGGCTCGTCAGCGGCGTCGCCGACCTGCACGTGCACGGGGCCCCGAGCCTCGTGCCGCGGCACGGCCTCGACCACGAGGTCGTCGGCGCGCACGCGCAGGTCGGGGTCGACCTCGCCGTCCTCAAGGCGCACGAGGGGTCGACGGCGGAGCGGGCGGCGCTGGCCCGCGAGCGGGCGGGGACCGACGGCGTCCAGGTCCTGGGCGGCATCGTGCTCAACTCGCCGGTCGGCGGGGCCAACCCCGACGCGGTGGAGGTGGCCGCCCGGCTCGGCGGTCGCGTGGTGTGGATGCCGACGGTCTCGGCTCCCGCGCACGTCGCGTCGGCGGCCCGCCCCGAGCTGTCGGTGCACCGGACGCTGTCCTTCCGGCAGGTCGACGTCCTGGGCGCGGACGGCGCGCTGCTGCCCGCGTGGCAGGAGGTGCTCGACGTGGTCGCAGCAGCCGACCTGGTCCTGGCCTCGGGCCACCTCACCTGCGCGGAGGCGCTGGTGCTCTTCCGCGCCGCCCGCACCGCCGGGGTGCGCCGGATGCTGCTCAACCACCCGCGCATGCCGTTCCTGCAGTGGGACGACGCCGCCGCGCCGGAGCTCGCCCGGCTCGGCGTGGTGCTGGAGCTGGGCATCCTGCCTGATCTCCTGACCCCCGACGGGCCGCGGTCGACCACGCTCGGCGAGGTCTACCCGCACGACCAGCTGGCCTTCGGCGGCGACCTCGGCCACGCCGACCACCCCACGATGGCCGAGGCGCTGCCCGGCTGGCTGGCCGAGCTGGAGGCCTGCCTGGGCGAGGCGGGCACCGAGCGGGCGCTCACCACCGTCGGTCGCGAGCTGGTGCTGCGGTGATCCGGGTCGCGCTCCTGCCGGGGGACGGCGTCGGTGCGGAGGTGCTCGACGGGCCGTCGCGGCTGCTGCACCGGCTGGCCGCCGACGGCGCGGTCGAGGTGACCGGGCCGTGGCCGGTCGGCGCCCGGGCCGCGGCGGCGTCCGGCGACGTCCTGCCCGAGGAGACGCTGGCCGCCTGCGACGCCGCCGACGCGCTGCTGCTCGGCGCGGTGGGGGAGGACCCGCGCGTGCCGACCGAGGTGTGCCCGCGCCCGGAGGTCGCCCTGCACCGGCTCCGGGAGCGCTACGACCTGCGCGTGTCGGTGCGCGGCATCCCGTTCCCCGACGGCCGGGAGCTCACCGTCGTCCGCAACCTCGCCGGCGGTTCCTACGGCGGCGCCGACGACCGCCTGTTCCGGCCCGACGGCAGCGAGGCCGCCGACGTGCTCCGGCTGACCCGGGAGCGGGTGGCCGAGGTCGTGCACCTGGCCTGCGACGAGCTCGAGCGGCGGGGCGGGGGACGGCTGGTGTCGGTGGACAAGGCCAACCTCTACGCCACCGGCCGGCTGTGGCGGCAGGTCGCCACCGAGGTCACCGGCGAGCGCGGCGTGGCCGTCGAGCACCGCTACGTCGACCGGGCGGCCTACGAGCTGGGCGCCGGGACCGAGGTCCCCGACGTCCTGGTGACCGAGGGGCTGCTCGGCGACGTCCTGTCCGACCTCGCCGCGGGCCGGGCCGGCTCCCCGGCGCTGTGCGGCTCGGCCTCGGTCCACCCGGGGGAGCCGGTGCGCGGCCGGTGCGTCGGGCTGTTCGAGCCGGCGCACGGCTCGGCGCCGCGGCGGGCGCTGCGCGACCAGGTCGACCCGCTCGGGGGCTTCCTCGCGCTGGCCGCCCTGCTCCGGCACTTCCCGGCCACCCGGGAGGTCGGCGAGCGGGTGCGGGCGGCGGTCGACACCGTGCTGCGGTCGGGCCCGTGGACCTACGACCTGGCCCCGGAGGGGATCCCGCCGGCGTCGACCACCGCGGTCGCCGACGCGGTGCTGGCCGCCTTCGACGCCGGTGGCGCGGCGACCGCCCCCGCCGCCGCCCCCGGAGCCGTCGTCGAGGAGCCCGACGTCCGCGTGCCGGCCGACGTCCTCGAGACGTGGACGGTCGACGTGCTCGAGGTCGTCGGCGTCCGGCCGGCCCACGCCCGCGACGTCGCCCACGTGCTCGGCTACGCCGACCTGTCGGGCATCGACTCGCACGGCATCGCCCGGCTGCCCGCCTACGTCGGCGCGATCGGCAACGGCGTCATCGCGGTCGACGGGGAGCCGAGCGTGCACTCCGACGGCGGCGCGGTGGCGCTGGTCGACGGCCACGACCTGCTCGGCCACCCGGTCACCACGCTGGCGTTCGACGAGGCGGTCCAGCGGGCGCGGCGGTACGGCGTCGGCTGGGTCGACGTGCGCAGGAGCAGCCACCACGGCGCCAGCGGCTCCTACGTGTACGACGCGGCGAGGCTCGGGCTGGTCGGGCTGGCCGCGACCAACACCGGGCCGATCGTCGCGCCCACCGGGGCCGCCCGCCCGTACCTGGGCACCAACCCGCTGGCGCTCGGGATGCCGGTGGCCGGCGAGGAGCCGATGGTCTTCGACATGGCGACCTCCGCGGTCGCCGGCGGCAAGTTCGAGATCGCCCTGCGCCTGGGCAAGCCGGTGCCGCTCGGCTGGGGCGTGGACGCCGAGGGCCGGCCGACGACCGACCCGGCCGCGGTCTACCCGGGCAGGGGCGCGCTGCTGCCGCTGGGCAGCGACCGCGAGCGGTCCAGCCACAAGGGCTACGGGCTGGGTCTGCTGGTCGAGCTCCTCACCGCGGTCCTGGCCGGTGGGCCGACGGGGCCCGGGGTGGGCAACCTGACGTTCCGGTCCGGCGCCCGGCCGCCGGAGACCAGCCACCTGGTCGTGGTGCTCGACCCCGCGCGGCTGGGCGACCCGGCGGCCATCAGCAGCGGGGCCGCCCGGCTGCTCGCCGGGCTGCGGGCGCTGGCCCCGGTGGACCCCGACCTCCCCGTGCGGACGCCGGGACAGCGGGCCGCCGCCGAGCGGGCGCTGCGCCGGGCGCACGGGATCCCGCTGGACGCCGAGACGCACCGGGCGCTGCTGGCGCTGGCCGGGCAGCTGGGCCGCCCGCTGGGAGCCGCGCGTGGCTGACCCCGCCGGGGAGGCCGACGGCGACCCGGTCGAACCCGGCCGGCGCCGCGCGGCCGGGGTCCGGCGCGCCCGGTCCCCGGCCGCGGTGGGCGCCGTGCTCCGGGCGGTGGCCGTCTCGGTGCTCGGCGTCCTGCCGGCCTTCCTGGTCGGCGCGCTGGCGGTGCAGATCCGCGCCGACCTCGACGTCGGCCTCGGCCTGTTCGGCCTGGCCGCGGCGACGCTGTTCACCGTCTCCGGCAGCCTGGCCCGCCCGGGTGGCCGGCTGGTGCAGCGGCTCGGGTCACGCCGGGGCGCCGCCCTGGCCGCGGCGCTGGCCACGACCTCGCTCACCGTCATCGCCCTCGCCGACTCCCCGGCCGCGCTGGTGGCCGGGCTGGCCATCGGCGGCCTGGGCAACGCCGTCGCCCAGCCGTCGGCCAACGCGGGGGTCTCCGAGCTGGTCACCGAGCACCGGCTCGGCGTCGCCTTCGGCATCAAGCAGTCCTCGATCCCCGCGGCGACGCTGCTCGGCGGTCTGGCCGTCCCCGGGGTGGCACTGGTCTTCGGCTGGCGGTGGGCGGTCGCCGGTGCCGTCGGTCTCGCCGTCGTCCTGCTGCTGGCCTCGCTGGCCGGCGGCCGGGACGCCGGGCGGAGGGCCGGCCCGGCGCGCGCCCCCGTCGCCCGGGCGCCGGACAAGGGGCTGCCCCGCGGCGGCCTGGTGGTGCTCACCGTCGGCGGGTTCCTCGGCTCGGCCGCGGCCACCCCGACCGGGGTCTTCCTCGTCGACTCCGCGGTCGCCGCGGGGATGGGCGCGGGCGCGGCCGGGCTGCTGTTCGCGGCCTGCTCGGTGCTGGGGCTCGTCGTCCGGATCGGCTTCGGGTGGTGGGCCGACCGGCACCCCGGGCGCAGCGCCTACCTGTTCATCGCCAACCTGCTCGCGCTCGGCACCCTCGGCTACGCCCTGCTGGCCTCGGGCTCGGTGCCGGCCTCCGTGGCCGGCGGGGTGCTGGCCTACGGCGCCGGCTGGGCGTGGACCGGCCTGTTCCACTTCACGGTCATCCGCGACAACCGGGGCGCCGCCGCCTCGGTCACCGGCTTCGTGCAGACCGGGCTGTCGCTGGGGGCCGCCACCGGGCCGCTGCTGTTCGGCTTCGTCGCCCAGGCCTCCTACTCGGCCGCCTGGCTCACGACCGCCGCCCTCAGCCTCGCCGGTGCCGTCACGGTGCGGGTCAGCCGCCGGATGGTGCGCCGCTCGCGCGGGCTGCCGGTGAGCGGGCGCCGGCCGCTCCGCCCCGCCCGCACGCACCCGCCCGCCCCGTCCCCCGAGGAGGAGATGCACCGATGAGCACCTGCCGGCTGCACCCGCGCGGCCCGAGCCCCGACCCGGCCCTGCTGGACCGGTGCCGGGCACTGCCGACGAGCACCCTGTCCGACAGCATGGAGCGCACCGGCGGCGTCTGCGGCGTGCACCCGGTGCCCGGCGGGCGGTGGCCGCGGGTCGCCGGCCCCGCGCTGACCGTGCGCACCCGCCCCGGCGACAACCTCGTCGTCCACCGGGCCCTCGACCTCGCCGAGCCCGGCGACGTGCTCGTCGTCGACGCCGGCGGCGCCCTCGACCGGGCCGTGCTCGGCGAGCTCATGGCCCGCTGGGCCACCGCCCGGGGGCTGGCCGCGCTGGTCGTCGACGGCGCCGTCCGCGACGTCGAGGGGCTGGCCGCGGGCCCGCTGCCCGTCCTCGCCCGCGGAATCAACCACCTCGGCCCCTACAAGGTCGGTCCCGGGGAGATCGGCGGCCCGGTGCACGCCGGCGGCACGGTCGTCCGCTCCGGCGACGTGGTGGTCGCCGACGCCGACGGGGTCGTGGTGGTGCCGCGCGAGCGCCTGGCCGAGGTGGTCGCGGCGGGCGAGCGGCAGCTGCGCGCCGAGGAGGCCGTGTCCGCCGACATCGCGGCCGGCACCTGGGACCGGTCGTGGGTGCTCGCCGCCCTGACCGAGGTGCCGGTCGGCGGGGAGGTGCGCCCGTGACCCGGTGGGGGCTGGTCGGCTTCGGCGAGGCCGGCCGGGTCATCGGCGGCGCGCTGGCCGCCTCCGGGGCCGACCTGGCGGTGCACGACCGCCTGCTCGCCGACCCGGACCGCGGCCCGGAGCTGGCCGGGGCGGTCCGCGCGGCCGGGGCGCGGCCCGTCGCCGACCTCGCGGGGCTCGCCGACCGCGACGTGGTCCTGTCGCTGGTCACCCCGGCCACCGCGCTGGCCGCGGCCGAGGGGTTCGCGGCCTCGGCCCGTGACGGCGTCCTCTACGTCGACCTGAACTCCACCGCGCCGCGGGTCAAGGAGGCGGTGGCCGCCGCGCTGCCCGCCGCCCGCGTCGTCGACGGGGTGATGACCGGCGGCGGCATCCGGCTCGACGGCCGCCGCATCCCGATCTCCCTGTCCGGGCCGGACGCCGGCGAGGCGGGCCGGCTGCTGTCCGGCGCCGGCCTCAGCGCGGCCGTCGTCGGCGAGCGGGTGGGCGCCGCCGCGGCGCTGAAGATGCTGCGCAGCGTCGTGGTCAAGGGCCTCGAGGGGCTGTGGACCGAGGCGCTCCTGGCGGCGGCGGAGCTCGACGTCGTGGAGCCGCTGCTCGCCATGGTCGAGGAGACGCTGGACCGCTGGCCGACCCGCGACTTCGCCACGATGCTCGTCACCACCCACGTCGGGCACGCCGGCCGCCGGCAGGTCGAGGCGCGGATGGTGCGCGACACCGTGGCCGGCACCGGGGTGGAGCCGCTCATGTCGGCCGCGCTGGTGGCCCGCCAGGAGCGCACCGCGCGCGGGCTGGAGCAGGCCGGACGGCGGCCGGGGGAGGTGCCGCCGACCCTGACCGAGGCCTTGGACGTGCTGCGCTCCCTGCCCGGCTGAACCGAACTGTCAGACCCTCCGGGCAAGGTGGCGGTGGCATGCCACACGCACTCCGGGGAGGGAATGCCGTGAAACTCGAGCCCCGGGCCGCCGACCTCGACCTCGCCGACCTGGAGACCGCCCTGCTGCGCGCGGCGGTCGGCGACTACTCCGCCGAGGCGGCGGTCCTCCTGCTGGCCAATGCCGGCCACTGGCTTCCGCAGCTGCAGGCCGCGGGCCTGGTGTGCCTGCTCGACGACGTCGACGGCGAGGGGTTGTGGGCGCAGGTCGCCTGGCCCGAGGTCGACGCCGCGCTGCGCGCCGGCACCATCGGCGGCAGCGGGAGCCAGCTGCGCCTGCTGCGCGCCGCCGCCTCGCTCGCCGACGGGCAGCCGGTCGACCTGAGCGACCTCGCCGCCGGCCTCGACCGCGCCGCCCTCGCGCTGCTGCTGGCCGCCGTCGCCCACGCCGGGGGCAGCCACGGCGACGACCAGCCGCCGCTGGCCGCGTGGCCCGTGCGCGGCTGACCCTGCCGCGCCCGCCCGTCTCCCCAGAGCGAACACGGGCGCGGGACACCCGTGCGCCGGTCCAGGATCGGCCCGTGGACGTCGTCGAGGTGGTCCCGGGCCTGCACCTGCTGCGGCTGCCCGTCGCCAACGCCTGGCTGTGGCGCGACGCCGACGACGCCACGCTGGTCGACACCGGGCCGCCCGGCAGCGGCCCGGCGGTCGCCGCCGCGCTGCGGTCCCTCGGTCTGGGCCGGGGGGACGTGCGCCGCGTCGTGCTGACCCACTCCCACGACGACCACGCCGGGTCCGCTGCGGAGATCGCGTCCTGGGCCGGCGCCGAGGTCGTCGTGGGGCGCGCGGACGCCCCGGTCGTGCGCGGCGACGTCCCCGAATCGCCCCCGTCGTTCACCGAGGCCGAGCGGGCGCTGCACGCCGTCGTCGCCGCCGGACTGCAGCCCGCGCCGGCCTGCCGGGTGGACCGGGAGGTCGACGACGGGGACGTCCTGGACCTCGCCAGCGGTGCGGTGGTGCTCGGCCTGCCGGGCCACACCCCGGGCAGCATCGCCCTGCACCTGCCGCGGCACGGGGTGCTCATCACCGGCGACACCGTCGCCGAGCACCAGGGGCAGGCCATCCTCGGCCCCTTCAGCACCGACCGCGCCCAGGCGTGGGCGGACCTGCAGCGGCTCGCCGCGCTGGACGTCGCGGTCGCCTGCCCCGGCCACGGCGACCCCATCCGGCCCGACGCCGCCGCGGCACTCCGCCGGGCCAGCGACCCCTTCGGCTGACACGCCGGCCGGGACCGCGCCCTCAGGCCCGCGCGGCCGCCCGGCGCTGCCGGTGCGCGGCCACCAGCGCGGGGCGCTCGCGCAGCAGCAGGTGCCGGCCGAGCACGACGACCAGCCCCGCGACGACCGCGAGGGCGGCGGTCGCGGTCCAGGCGACGGCGTAGGAGCTCACCGAGAGCAGCCCGCCGAAGGCCAGCGGCCCGGCCGCTGCGCCCAGGCCCATGCCGCCCTGGGTGATCGACGTCGCCTGGGCGGCCATGCCGTGGTGCATGCGGGTGACGGCGTAGGTCGACAGCCCGGCCCACGCCCAGCCGGTGCAGTAGCCGACCACCGCGCCGACGGCGATGAGCGCCTCGACCCCGGTGCCGAGCAGCGCGTAGGACAGCCCGCCCACCGACATCTGCGCGGCGACGACGAGCAGCCAGCGGGTGCGCACGCGGTCGGCCAACCACCCGACGAGCACCCGGGCCAGCGCGCCCACCCCGCTGGCCACCGCGGCGAGCACGCCGGCGGTCGCGGGGGCGATGCCGCCGGCGACGGCGGTGCTGACGGCGAAGGAGCCCAGCGCGTTGCCGGTTCCGGCACCGAGCGCCAGCCCGGCGGCGAGCACGTACAGCGGCGCGCGGCGGAACGGCCCGGCCGCCTCCGACGGCGGTGACGACGACCCGGCCGACCCCAGCCGCCGCGGACCCGGCACGGACAGGACCACGAGCAGCGCCAGCACCGCACCCAGGCCGAACGCCGTCCGCCAGCCCAGCGGGATGGCGACCAGCGGGACCGCCACGCCGGCCAGCAGCGTCGACAGCGGGATCGCCGCCTGCTTGAGGCCGTAGGCCAGGCCCTGCCGGCCGGCGGAGACCGAGCGCGCGATGAGGTCGTTGCTCGCCGGCTGCCCGATGCCGTTGCCCCACCCGGCGACGACCAGCGCAGCGACGAGGACGGCGGGATCGCGAGCGGCCAGCGCGACGACGAGCATCGTCAGCGCCGCGGTGAGCCCGGACAGCCGCACGACCCGGACGGTGCCGAGCTTCCGCACCAGCGTCCCGGCGGAGAGGGCCGACACCGCCGAGGTGGCGAAGAACGCGGCGACCAGCACGCCGAGCAGGGACGGGCCGACGTCCAGGTCGGCGCGCACCTGCACCCAGAGCACGCCGACGAGGTAGGCCGGGAGCACGCCCGCGGTGGTCACCGTGACCGCCGCGGTCGCCGCGCGGGCCGGACCCGCGGGCCGCCCCCGGCCGCTGCTCACCAGGCCCTGCTCACGAGGCGCTGCTCACGAGGCGCTGCTCACGGCCGGTCGTCCTCGGCGAGCAGCACGCCGACGAGGTGCTCGGCGATCGCCAGCGACGACGTGGCGGCGGGGGAGGGCGCGTTGCGCACGGCCACCACGGCGCCCCGCCGGGTGATGCGGAAGTCGTCGACCAGGCTGCCGTCGGCCTCCAGCGCCTGGGCCCGGATCCCCGCGGTCGCCGGCACCATGTCCTCGGCGGTCAGCTCGGGCACGTAGCGGCGGGCGGCGGCGGTGTAGGCCTTCTTGGACAGCGACCCGCGCATCTCGGCCAGGCCGGTGCGCCAGTGCTGCCGGGCGAAGCGCCGGAAGCCGGGGAAGCGGGCGATCGCGGCCAGCTCGGCGGGGGAGACGTCGCGCCACCGGTAGCCCTCGCGGGCCAGCGCCAGGACGGCGTTGGGGCCGACCAGCACCTCGCCGTCGAACCGCGGGGTCAGGTGCACCCCGAGGAACGGGTACCGCGGGTCGGGCACCGGGTAGACCAGGCCGTTGACCAGCGCCCGCTTCTCCGGCGTGAGCGCGTAGTACTCGCCGCGGAAGGGGACGATCCGCGGGGCGTCGTCGTCCCCGGCCAGGCGGGCCAGCCGGTCGACCTGCAGGCCCGCGCACAGCACCACCCGGTCGGCGACGACCTCCTCGCCCGACGTGCCTGCGACGACGACCCCACCGTCGGCGGACCGGAACCCGGCCACCTCGAACCCGGTCCGGACCGTCGCGCCCGCGGCGCGGGCGTCGGCCGCGAGCCGCTCGGTGACCGACACGTAGTCGACGATCGCGGTGGTCGGCGAGTGCAGCGCGGCGATGCCGGTGACGTGCGGCTCGAGCTCGCGCAGCTCCGCCCGGTCGATCACCCGGACGCCGGGGACGCCGTTGGCGCGGGCCCGCTCGGCGATCGCGCCCAGCCGCTGCTCCTCGGCGCCGTCGAGCGCCACGAGCACCTTGCCGATCTCGTCGTAGGGCAGCCCGTGCCCGGCGCAGAACTCCTTGAGCAGGGCGACCCCGCGGCGGCACAGCGTCGCCTTGAGCGATCCGGGCTCGTAGTACAGGCCGGCGTGCACCACGCCCGAGTTGCGCCCGGTCTGGTGGGCGGCGAGCCGGTCCTCCTTCTCGAGGACCGTCACCTCGGCGTCGGGCCGTTCGGCCAGCAGTCGCCGGGCCACCGCCGTCCCGATGATCCCGCCTCCGACCACGGCGTATCGCTGGACCGGCATCGTCCTCCGTCCTCCGGGTGCCTCCGCGTCGCTGCAGGGCACGGGTGGGGCCGCACGACCGGCGGGCGGCTACGGTGACCGTTGTGATCTCCGTCGCCCTCCCGGCCGCAGGCCGCCGTCCCCGTCCGCAGGGTAGTTCCCGGTGACCGCGCTCACGGGTGTGCTACCGATCACACTGACCCCGTTCACCGACGACGGCGAGGTCGACGAGGGCAGCATCGACAGCCTGGTCGAGGACTACCTCGGCGCGGGAGCGCACGGGCTGACCATCCTCGGGATCATGGGCGAGGCCGCCAAGCTGCTCGACGAGGAGCGCGAGCGGGTGCTGCGCCGCTACCTGCGGGCCGCCGCCGGCCGGGTGCCGGTCGTCGCCGGGGTCTCGGCGCGGGCCACCAGGATGGCGCTGGACTACGCCCGCCGCACCGAGGACGCCGGCGCCGCCGCCGTCATGCTCGCCCCGCCGGACAACACGCGGAACCTCGACCTGGTCTTCGAGCACTTCCGGCTGGTCGCCGAGGCGGTGTCGGTACCGGTCGTCGTGCAGGACGAGCCGGTGAACACCGGGGTCGTCATGCCCGCGCCCTTCCTCGTCCGGCTGCTCGACGAGATCGAGGGCTGCCGCTACCTCAAGCTCGAGGAGACGCCGACGCTGCCCAAGATCACCGCGGTGAAGCAGCGGGCCAAGGAGCCGGTGGGCGTCTTCGGCGGGCTCGGCGGGCTCTACCTGTACGAGGAGCTGCTCCGCGGCGCGGACGGCATCATGACCGGCTTCGGCTTCCCGCAGGTGCTGGTCGGCACCTACGAGCGGTTCGTCGCCGGCGACCGGGCCGGTGCGCAGGAGTTCTTCTTCCGGTACCTGCCGCTGATCCGTTACGAGGCCCAGCTCGGCGTCGGCGGGGTGACCATCCGCAAGCAGGTCTTCGCCCGCCGCGGCGCGATCACCTCGCCGCACGCCCGTTTCCCGGCCCCGCCGGTCGACGAGCTGACCCTCGCCGAGCTCGACGACCTCATCGCCGCCGTCGGCCTGTAGCCCCGTAGCCCACCCACCGCTCCGGCGGCGCGCTGTCGCGCGCCCGGGGCCCGTCCGCGAGAGGACACGCCCGTGCGACTGACGACCCTGCGACTGGACGGCGCGGAGCCGGGGGCGCTGGTGCGCGCCCGCGGCGCCGTGCCGCTGCCCGCCCTCAACGAGCGCCTGCGGACCGACTGGCCGGAGACGGTGCAGGAGCTCCTCGAGCGCGGCCGGGTCGAGGAGCTGCGCGACTGGGTGGCCGGCCAGGACGCCGCCCGGCTCGACGAGCTCGCGCTGCCGCAGGAGCGGCTGGTGTACGCGCCGCTCTACCGCCGGCCGCGCAAGATCTGGGGCATCGGCCTGAACTACGTCGAGCACGCCGCGGACCTGTCGGAGAAGGCGCCCTCGACCGAGCCGGCCAGCTTCCTCAAGCCCGACACCGCGATCATCGGCCCCGGCGACCCGATCCGGATCCCGCCGCAGTCGCAGCGCACCACCGCCGAGGGCGAGCTCGGCGTGGTCATCGGCCGCGAGTGCAAGGACGTCGACGAGGCCGACGCCCCCTCGGTGGTCGCCGGCTTCACCACGATCGTCGACATGACCGCCGAGGACATCCTCGAGAAGAACCCGCGCTACCTCACCCGCTCGAAGAGCTTCGACACCTTCTTCAGCTTCGGCCCGGAGCTGGTGACCGTCGACGAGGTGGACGACGTCGACGCGCTCGAGGTCGCGACGATCCACAACGGGCAGGTGCACCGGCGCAACGTCGTCTCCAACATGACCTTCCGGCCGTGGTGGCTCGTCGCCTTCCACTCCCGGGTCATGACCCTGCTGCCCGGCGACGTCATCTCGACCGGCACGCCGGGAGCGGTGCACATCCGCTCCGGCGACACCGCCGGCGTGCAGATCACCGGTTTCCGCGAGCTCACCAACCCCGTGGCCTGACGGCCCCCGATCCGACGGAGCGCATCCCGATGGACCTCGAACTGACCGGGCGGGTCGCCCTCGTCACCGCCGCCTCCAAGGGCCTGGGCCGCGCCACCGCGACCCAGCTGGCCGCCGAGGGCGCGCGCGTGATGATCTCCAGTCGCGGCGCCGACCAGCTGGCGCGGACCGCGCAGGAGATCGCCGACGCCACCGGCGCGCAGGTCGAGCACTGCCCGGCCGACGTCGCCGACGCCGCCGACCTCGACCGGCTGCTGCGTGAGACGCAGGAGCGGCTCGGCGGCATCGACGTCCTGGTGAACAACGCCGGCGGGCCGCCGCCGGGCGGCTTCGACGCCCTCGACGACGCGACGTGGCAGCAGGCCTTCGAGCTCAACCTGCTCTCCACCGTGCGGCTCTTCCGCGGCGTGCTGCCGCACATGCGCGAGCAGGGCTGGGGCCGGATCGTCACGGTGGCGTCCTCGTCGATCAAGCAGCCGATCGACAACCTCACGCTGTCCAACACCCTGCGCGTCGGCATCCTGGGGCTGGCCAAGAGCGTCGCGCTCGAGGTGGCCGGGGACGGCGTGCTGGTCAACACGATCGGCCCGGGCCGCATCGCCACCGACCGGGTCGCCTCCCTCGACGCCGGGCGTGCCGAGAAGACCGGCCAGTCGGTCGAGGAGGTCCGCGCCCAGAGCGAGGCCGGCATCCCGATGGGTCGCTACGGCACCCCCGAGGAGTTCGGCAAGGTGGCGGCCTTCCTCGCCTCGGGTGCGAACACCTACGTCACCGGCCAGGCCTTCCTGGTCGACGGCGGTCTGGTCCGGGCCATCTGATGCGCCTGGTCCGGTACACCGCGGCCGGGGGGCCGGCGTCGTACGGCCTGGTGGAGGGGGACGGCGGCGACGCCGTCGTCGTCCGCCTCGACGGGGACCCGTTCGACGGCGTCCGGACGACGGGGGAGCGCACCCCGCTCGCCGACGTGCGGCTGCTGGCCCCCGTCGAGCCGAGCAAGGTGCTGTGCCTCGGCCGCAACTACGCCGAGCACGCCAGGGAGCTGGGCAACGAGGTGCCGGAGATCCCGGTCGTGTTCGCCAAGTTCTCCACGTCGGTCGTCGGGCCGGACGCCGAGGTGCCCTACCCGCCGGACACGGAGAACCTGCACTTCGAGGGCGAGCTGGCGGTCGTCATCGGGCGGGAGTGCACCCGGGTGCCGGCCGAGGGGGTGGCCGACGTCGTCCTCGGCTACACCGTCGCCAACGACCTGACGATGCGGGACCTGCAGCGCGCCGAGAAGCAGTGGACCCGCGCGAAGGGCTTCGACCGCTCCTGCCCGCTGGGGCCGTGGGTGGAGACCGACGTCGACCCGTCGGCGCTGTCGCTGCGGACGACGGTGAACGGCGAGGTCCGCCAGGACGGCACCACCGCGGACATGCTGCTCGACGTCGCGGCGTGCGTGTCCTGGGTCAGCCAGACGATGACCCTGCTGCCCGGGGACGTCGTCCTGACCGGCACCCCGGCCGGCGTCGGGTCGCTGCAGGCCGGCGACGAGGTGACGGTGACCATCGAGGGCATCGGGTCGCTCTCCACCCGCATCATCGGGGGCTGAGCCGCCGGTCCACCCACCGCCCCCCGGAGAGTCGGCCCCTGCCCCGCATGGTGGGCAGGGGAAGAGGGGGGCCGGACCTCCTCGCCGGCATCCTCTCCCCCTGCCCCGCATGGTGGGCAGGGGGAGAGGGAGGCCGGACCTCCTCGCCGGCATCCTCTCCCCCTGCCCCGCATGGTGGGCAGGGGGAGAGGGGGGGCCGGACCTCCTCGCCGGCATCCTCAGCCCCTGCCCCGCATGGTGGGCAGGGGGCGAGCGTCGGCGGAGCAGGTCGGTGCGGCTCGGTCAGGTGCGCACCGGGAGACCCAGCGCCTGGGCCCACAGCCGGGTGAGCGTGGCGACGAGCCGCTCCTCCTCGAAGTCGCCGTCGAGCACCAGCCAGTAGTGCACCGCGCCGTTGACCATGGCGACCAGTGCGTGGGCGGCGTACTCGGCGTCGAGGTCGGCGGCGACCAGGCCGTCGCGCTGGAGCTGCTCGATGCTGTGCCGGACGCGGCCGACGTTGCGCTCCCGGGCCGCCTGCCGCTGCGCGCGGACCTCCGGGTCGAAGGTGGTCACCTGCTCGAAGAGCGCCATGAGCGCGGTGTTCTGCCGGTACATGGCGACGAACCGGCGGTTGGCCTGGTCGATGCGGTGCACCGCCACCTCGGCGGGGGAGCCGTCCGGCGGACCGGTCTCGCCGCGGGTCGCCATCGAGGCGTAGAGGTCGTCCATCGACTCGGCCACCAGCGCCCGGAAGACGGCGGTCTTGGAGCCGAAGTACGTGTAGAAGCTGCCGTGCGCGACGCCGGCCGCCGCCGAGATGTCGGTGACGCGGGCCTCCAGGAAGCCGTCGCGCTCGAACACCTCGCGCGCCGCGACGAGCAGCCGGGCCCGCATGCGCCGGCCGCGCTCGGTGGTCGGCAGCGCGGGCGGGGCGCTCGTGCCGGCGTCCCCGGGAGGCGGCCCGGCGGCGGAGGGTCGGGGCACGGTCACCTCCCCCGGCTCGTCGTTGACATTGACGTCGACGTCAACTTAGCTGCGATCGGCCCACCTGTCGTCCTCCCGAGGAGGCGTTCCGCCGATGACCGCGCCGACGCCGCACCCGCACGACGACGGGCTGCAGGCGCTGCTGCGGCCGCGCGGGATCGCGCTGCTCGGCATCTCCGGCCGACCGGAGAACATCATGTCCCGGCCCCTGCGCTACCTGGTCGAGCACGGCTACGAGGGCGGCCTCTACCCGGTCAACCCCAACCACTCCGAGCTCGTGGGCCGGCGCTGCTACCCGACGCTGGCCGACGTCCCCGGCCCGGTCGACCTGGTGCTCGTGCTCGTCGCCGCCGACCGGGTCGAGGACGCGATCCGGCAGGCCGCCGCGGTCGGCGCGAAGGCGGCGGTCGTGTACGCCTCCGGGTTCGCCGAGGTCGGCCCCGAGGGGGTGGCGCTGCAGCAGCGGCTGGCCGCGGTGGCGCGGGAGACCGGCGTCCGCGTCGTCGGGCCGAACTGCCAGGGCTTCCTCTACGCGCCCACCGGCGTGGTGGCCACCTTCACCGCCGCCGCCGACCGGCCGCTGACCTCCGGCAGCGGCGTCGCCTACGTCGGGCAGAGCGGTGCGGTCGGCGGCTCGGTGCTCGACCTCGCCACCGACATGGGGCTGGGCCTGGCGGCGTGGTTCAGCACCGGCAACCAGGCCGACCTCGACCTGACCGAGGTCTCGCTGCACCTGCTGGCCGACCCGACGGTGCGGGTGCTGATGCTCTACGTCGAGGCCACCGGTGACGGCGCGGCCTACGCCGAGCTGGCGCGCCGCGCGCAGGAGGCCGGCAAGCACCTGGTCGTGCTGCGCTCGGGGCGCTCCAGCGCCGGGCGCCGCGCGGTGGCCAGCCACACCGGCTCGATGCTCGGTGACGACGTCGCCTTCGTGCTCACCTCGCGGCGGTACGGCGTGGTGCTGGTCGACGACATCGACGAGCTGCTCGCCGTCGCCGCGGTGCTGGCCGCCGGGAAGCCGGCGGAGGGGTCGCGGGTCGCCGTCGTCACCACCTCCGGCGGGGCCGGCAGCCTGGCCGCCGACCAGTGCGCGGACGTCGGCCTGCAGCTGCCCGAGCTCTCCGCAGCGACCCAGGCGCGGCTGCGCCCGTTGATCCCGCCCTTCGGCGCGCTGGCCAACCCGGTCGACGTCACCGCGCAGCTGTTCAACCGGGGCGCGCACGCCTTCGGCGACGTCTGCCGGATCATCGCCGAGGACGACGCGGTCGACGTCGTGGCGGTCCTCGTGACCATGGTCGTCGGCGACGCCGGCGCCCGGCTGGCCGAGGACCTCGTCGCCACGGCCGCCAAGCTGTCCTGCCCGCTGCTGGTCGGCTGGATCGCCGGGCAGGAGCTGACCGTCGAGGGCCGCCGGGTGTTCCGCGAGGCCGGCGTCCCGGTGTTCGGCTCGGTCGGCGACCTCGCCCGGGTCGCCGCGCGGCTGGCCCCGCCGCGGCACCGCGGCACCCCGCCGCCGTTGCCGCCGGTGCCCGAGGTCCCGGCCGCGGAGGTGCGCGCGCTCCTCGAGGCCGCGGTGGTGGACGGCGCCGCGCTGCTGCGGGCGATCGGCATCGCGCAGCCGGCGTCCACGCTGGTGACCACGCCGGAGGCGGCCCGCGCGGCGGTCGCGGCGCTGCCGGGGCCGGGCGTGCTCAAGCTGGCCGCCGCCGACCTGGCGCACAAGAGCGAGGTCGGCGGCGTGCGGGTGGGCGTCGGTCCCGACGAGGCCACCGCCGTCTTCACCGAGCTGCTCGACGCCGCGCGGGCGCACCACGTCCCCGGGGTCGAGGGCGTGCTCGTGCAGGAGCTGGTCCCGCCGGGCACCGAGCTGGTCCTCGCGGCGACCGCCGGGCGCGACGGGTTCCCGCCCGTGGTGACCGTCGGCCTCGGCGGGGTGACCACCGAGCTCTACCGCGACCTCGCCTCGGCGCTGGCGCCGGTGACACCGGAGGAGGCGTGGGCGATGCTGCGCAGCCTGCGCGCCTGGCCGCTGCTGGCCGGCTTCCGCGGTGCCGAGCCCGCCGACCTGCCGGCCGCGGTCGACGCCGTCGTCCGGCTGTCGCAGGCCGCGCTGGCCGCGGGCGACCGGCTGGCCGAGTTCGAGGTCAACCCGCTCATCGTCGCGCCGCGCGGGCGGGGCGCCACCGCCGTCGACGTGCTGGTGCGCACCACCGGCTCGCGGGAACCCGTGGGCGAGTAGGCATCCTCGGCGGCACACCCCGGACCCCAGCAGAGAGGCAGGACACCCCCCGTGGGACAGATCCAGTTGGAGCGGCACGGCGGCGTCGCCGTGTTCACGGTCGACTCGCCCGAGGTCAAGAACGGGCTCACCCCGGAGATGGGGCTGCAGCTGTCGGAGCTGTGCGACGAGGTGGACGCCGACCCGGCGATCGGCGCGGCCGTCGTCCGCGGGGCCGGCGGCACGTTCTGCTCGGGCGCCGACCGCCGGCGCTGGACGCCGGGCAGCGACCAGGCCGAGGACAAGACCTACAAGGAGCTCGGCGCGGTCTACACCGCCTTCCGCCGCGTGGGCACGCTGCAGGTGCCGACGATCGCCGCCGTCCGCGGCGCCGCGGTCGGCGCGGGGATCAACCTGGCGCTCTCCACCGACCTGCGCATCGTGTCCGAGAGCGCCCGGCTGCTGGCCGGTTTCCTGCGCATCGGCCTGCACCCCGGCGGCGGCTACTTCACGATCAGCAGCCGGACGGCGGGCCGCGAGGCCACCGCCGCGATGGGGTTGTTCAGTGAGGAGATCGACGGCGTGCGCGCCGCGGAGATCGGCCTGGCCTGGAAGGCGGTGCCCGACGACCAGGTCGAGGACCTCGCCCTCGAGCTCGCCGGCCGCGCGGCCAAAGACCCGGAGCTGGCCCGGGAGGCGGCCCGCTCGTTCCGCACCGAGGCCGGCCCGCCCGGGATCGGCTGGGAGGCCGCCCTGCACTTCGAGCGGGCCACCCAGATGTGGTCCCAGCGGCGGCGCGAGACCGCCTGACCCGACCCCCCGCCGGGCCGGCGACGGCGCCGGCCCGGCGGGGCCCACCCCAGGAGGGATGCCGTGCAGTTCGCCCCCACCGCGCTCAGCCCCGCCGAGGAGGCGCTGCGCGCCGAGGTCCGCGAGTTCCTGGCCGCCGAGCTGCCACCCGACCACCGCCCGGCGCTCGGCTTCGCCGGCCGGCACGACCCGGAGTTCTCCCGCACCCTGGCCAAGCGCGGCTGGGTCGGCATGGCGATCCCGCCGGAGTACGGAGGGCACGGGCGCAGCGCCGTCGACCGCTTCGTCGTCGCCGAGGAGCTGCTGGCCGCCGGGGCGCCCATCGGGGCGCACTTCGTCGCCGACCGGCAGACCGCGCCGGCGCTGCTGCACTGCGGCACCGAGGAGCAGCGGCAGCGGTTCCTGCCCGGCATCGCGGCGGGGGAGGTCTACTTCTCCCTGGGCATGAGCGAGCCCGACTCCGGGTCCGACCTCGCCTCGGTGCGCACCCGCGCCACCCGGGTCGAGGGCGGCTGGACGGTCACCGGCACCAAGGTGTGGACCAGCGAGGCGCACCGGAACCACTTCTTCGCCGTCCTGTGCCGGACCTCGCCGATGGAGGAGGGCCGCAAGCACGCCGGCCTGTCCCAGCTGGTCGTCGACCTGTCCGCGCCGGGCGTGCGCATCTCTCCGATCCCGTACCTCGACGGCAGCCACCACTTCAACGAGGTTGCGCTGGAGGACGTGTTCGTCCCCGACGACATGGTGCTCGGCGAGCTCGGCAGCGGCTGGCAGCAGGTGACCAGCGAGCTGGCCTACGAGCGCAGCGGCCCCGACCGCTGGCTGTCGACCTTCCCCGTGCTGCGCGAGTGGCTGCGCGAGCGTCCCGGGGTGACCGACGACGAGGCCGCGGTCCTCGGCCGGCTGGCCGCCCGCGCCCGCGCCATCCGGCACCTGTCGCTGTCGGTCGCCCGCCTGCTCGACGCCGGGGCGGCGCCGGCGGTCGAGGCCGCGCTGGTCAAGGAGGTCGGCACCCGCTTCGAGCAGGACCTCGTCGAGGCGCTGCGGGACGCCGCCGAGACCGAGCTCGACCAGGGCTCCGGCTCGCTGTTCTCCTCGCTGCTCGCCGAGGCGGTGCTGACCTCGCCGTCGTACACGCTGCGCGGCGGCACCACCGAGGTCCTCCGCTCCGTCGCCGCGAAGGGACTGGCTGCATGAGCGACGACCGCACGATGCTCACCGAGGTCGCGACCGGCCTGTTCCGCGACCTGTGCACGCCCGAGGACGTCGTCGCCGCGGAGGCGACCGGCTGGAGCGAGCGGCTCTGGGACGCGTTGGCCGAGTCCGGCTTCCCCGCGGTCTCGGTGCCCGAGGAGGCCGGCGGCTCCGGCGGGGACGTCGCCGACGCCTGCGCGCTGCTGACCGTCGCCGGCCGGTTCGCCGCCCCGGTGCCGCTGGCCGAGACCGGGCTGCTCGCCGGCTGGGCGCTGGCCGCGGCCGGCCTCGAGCTGCCCGAGGGCCCGCTGTCGGTGGCGGTCGGCCGGCCCGAGGACACCGTCCGGCTCACCGGCCGGCGCCTCACCGCGCGGCTGTCCCGGGTGCCGTGGGGCGGGCGCAGCACCCGGGTGGTCGCCGTCGCCGAGAGCGGCGGGCAGCGGTTCGTCGTCTCTGCGCCCACCGCCGCGGCCGGCGTCACGCCCGGCCGCAACCTCGCCGCCGAGCCGCGCGACACCCTCGTGTGGGACGACGTCGAGCTGCCCGACGACGCGGTGGCGCCCGCGCCGGACGGCGTGGACCCCGCGGCGCTGCGGCTGCGCGGGGCGCTGGCCCGCTCGGCGCAGATCGCCGGCGCGCTGGCCCGCGTGACCGAGCTGAGCGTGCGCTACACCGGCGAGCGCCAGCAGTTCGGCCGACCGATCGCCCGCTTCCAGGCGGTGCAGGCGCACCTGGTGACGATCGCGGAGGAGGCCCAGCTGGCCGGGCTGGCCGCGCAGGTCGCCGCGCTGAACGCCCGGCCGGACCCCTCGTTCGACGACGTGGCCGCGGCCAAGGCGGCGGCAGGCGAGGCGGCGACGGTCGCCGCCCGGGCCGCCCACCAGGCGCACGGGGCGATCGGCATGACCAAGGAGTACGAGCTCGGGCAGCTCACCCGGCGGCTGTGGTCGTGGCGCGACGAGTTCGGCGGCGAGCGGTACTGGAGCCGGGAGCTGGGCCACCGGCTGGCCGCCGAGGGCGCCGACGCGCTGTGGCCGAGCATCTCGACGGGGCTGCGGGCGTGAGCACCGACTGGGACGTCGCCGTCGTCGGGGCCGGCACCGCGGGCCTGGTCGCCGCCCGGGTCGTCGCCGAGCACGGGCTGCGCGTCGTCGCCTACGAGCGGATAAGCCCCGGTGGTCAGCTGGTCGACCTGACCGCGCTGCACGACCACCCCGGCGGGACCGGTCCCGAGCTGACGGCGGCGCTGACCGCCGCGGCCGAGGACGCCGGTGTCCGTCTGGCGTACGCGGAGGTCACCCGCGTGCACACCGGTGCACCGGCTCGGCTGGAGACCGCCGACGGCGAGGTGACCGCCGGCGCGGTCGTGGTTGCGACCGGGCTGTCCGCCGGGCGGCTCGGGCTGCCGGAGGAGGAGGCGCTCGTCGGCCGGGGGATCTCGACCTGCGCCGGCTGCGACGGGCCGCTGTTCCGCGGCCGCCCGGTCGCCGTGGTCGGTGACGACGAGTGGACGGCGGAGGAGGCGCTCGAGCTGGCCGGCTACGCGTCGGCGGTGACCGTGCTGGTGCCGGGGGAGCCGCGGTGGTCGGCGGCTCGCGCGGCGCGGCTGGCGGCCGACGAGCGGGTCGAGGTGGTGACCGGCGCGGCGGTGACCGCGCTGCGCGGTGAGGGCGTGCTGTCGGGGGTCGTCGTCCGCACCGCCGACGGCGAGCGCGAGCTGGCGGTCGCGGGGGTGTTCCCGTTCGTCGGGCGCCGCGGTCCGGAGGGCCTGGTGGCGGGGCTGGCCGCCGACGCGGAGGGCCGGCTGGTCCCGGGGGACGGCGTCCTCGTGGCCGGCGACGCGCGCGCCGGGGCGGAGCAGTCGCTGGCCGCCGCCGAGGCCGACGGTCGGGCCGCCGGCGAGACCGCGGTCGCGGCACTGGCGGCGGGCGCGGGGTCGCTGCGCGTCGTGGACCCGACGTACGGCGTGCTGCCGGAGGACGACGCCGGGCCGGTGGAGGCCACCGGCAGCACGGCGACGTGGCGCGACGTCGCGCTGTTCACCAACTCCAAGCCGAACGCGACCGAGCTGCTGCGCGGGCTCGGCGCGCGGCTGCAGGCGCACTGGGAGCTGCCGGAGCTGGGCTTCGCGGCCAAGGACAGCGCCTCGGTCCCGGCCGACCCGGACCAGATCGACTGGCTGTCGCAGCGTTTCAAGATGGTGCTGGTGGCGGTCGGCGACTAGGGCTCGTGCTCGTCGTGGAGTCTCCACGACTCGGTGGAACTGGAGCGGCGCGGCGTCGTGGCACCCCTGGTGGTGACCGAGACGTTCCTGCCGCTGGTGCAGGCGCAGGCCCAGGCGCGCCGGGTGCAGCCGCGCCTCCTGGTGGTGCCGCACCCGGTGGGCGGGCTGAACGAGGCGGAGCTGGCCGGGCGGATCGAGGGCGCGGCGGCCGAGCTGCTGCGGATGGCCGACGAGGTGAGGGGTCCGTCGTGAGCGCCGTGCTGGAGCTGCCCGGGGTGACCGAGGAGAGCTGGCAGGAGGAGGCGTACCGCCGCGGCTGGGGCGACGGCCTGCCGCTGGTGGCCCCGACGCCGGCCCGGGTGGCGGCGGCCCTCACCGCGCTCGACGGCATCGACCTGGAGCTGGGGCCGCTGCCGCCGGCCGGGCTGGTGCCGACCCGCGAGAGCTTCGCCGCCAACGCGGTGATGGCCGGCTGCCGGCCGGCGGACCTGCCGGTGGTGCTCGCCGCCGTCCGCGCGCTGCAGGCACCCGAGTACAACCTGCACGGCGTGCTGGCCACGACGCACCCGTGCGCGCCGATGGTCGTCGTGAGCGGCCCGGTGCGCGCGGAGCTGGGCATCAACTCCGGCGGCAACTGCCTGGGCCAGGGCACCCGGGCCAACGCGGTCATCGGCCGTGCGGTGCAGCTGGTCACCACGCACGTCGGCGGGGCGCGGCCGGGCGTCATGGACCGGGCGACGCAGGGCGGGCCGGCGAAGTACACCTTCTGCTTCGGCGAGAACGAGGAGGAGAGCCCCTTCCCGCCGTACTCGGTGCGCCGCGGCTTCGCGCCGGAGGAGTCGGTGGTGACGGTCGCGGCGACGGAGGGGCCGCACAACGTCAACGACCACGGGGGGACGACGGCCGAGGACCTGCTGCTCACCATCGCCGGGACCATGGCCCAGCCGGGGTCGAACAACGTGTACGTGAAGGGCCCGCACTTCCTGGTGCTGGGTCCGGAGCACGCGGCGACCCTCGCCCGCGACGGGTGGACGGCGGAGGCGGTCCGCGACGCGCTGTGGGAGCGGGCGCGGATCCCGGTGTCGAGGGTGTCGGAGGCCAACCAGCGGCAGTTCGAGGACTGGGGCGTGGTGCCCGACGGCGACGCGTACACGGTGAGCACCGGCCCCGAGATGCTGCACGTGCTCGTGGCCGGGGGAGCGGGGAAGCACTCGGCGTGGATCCCGTCGTTCGGGGCGACGGCGGCGGTGTCGCGCCAGGTGCCCTCCCGCCCCGTGGGCCGTGCCTGACCGGCCGCTGGTCGAGCCGGACGCCGACCCCGCCGCGGTGGCGGCCGAGCTGCTCGCCGCCGGGCACGGCGACGGGCTGCCGGTGGTGCCGCCCACCGCCGACCGGCTCGCGGCGATGGTGGACGGCGTCGCCACGCCGGACGCCGTCCTCGGGCAGGTACCGCCGCTGTTCGGCGAGCTGACCGTGCGGGCGGTCGCCTGGTACGCGGTGCTGGCCGGGTGCCGGCCGGCCGAGCTGCCGGTCGTGGTGGCCGCGGTGCGGGCGGCGCTGGAGCCGCGGTTCAACCTGCTGGGCATCGCGACGACGACCGGGTCGCCCGCGGTGGTGGTGCTGGTGCACGGCCCGGTCGCGGCGGCCCTCGGGCTGACGTCGACGGGCGGGCTGGGCCCGGGGTCGCGGGCGAACGCCTGCGTCGGGCGGGCGGTGTCGCTGGCGCTGGCCGGCATCGGCGGTGCGCGGGCCGGGCTGACCGACATGGCGACGATCGGCTGGCCGGGCAAGTACACGTGCTGCACCGCGTCGCTGCCGGGGCCCTTCCCGCCTCCGGCGGACGGCGACGCGGTGACCGTCGTCGGGGCGAGCGGGGTGCTCGAGGTGCTGCCGGCGTCGGGCTACCGGACGCCGGCCGAGGTCCTCGCGCCGGCCGCCGCGGCCCTGGCGGGGGTCGCGCTGGCCGCCGGCGACCCGGGCTGCTCCCGCGACGGCGAGCAGTTCGTGCTGCTGCCACCGGAGCCGGCCGGGTTCCTGCACGGCCACGGGTGGGGCCCGGAGGAGGTGTCGGGGTTCCTGTTCGCGGAGGGCAACGCGGTGCTCGCCGCTGGGGCCGCGCGGCTGGCCGGGGTGTCGTCCGCCTACGGGGCCGGCGACGTGCGGGTGGCGGCCTCGGCCGACGACGTCCGGGTCGTGGTCACCGGCGGGCCCGGGGTGAAGGCAGCGGTGCTGCCGACGTGGATGGGCGGGACCCGCTCGGTCACCGCCGCCGTCCGCCCGCTCTGACCGCCGTCCGCCGCTCGGGCCGCCGCTCGGGCCGCGAGCCGTCGGGCGAGCCGCTCCCGGCCCGGCCCGGTCAGCTCGTCGGCGACGGTGTGCCGCCCGGCGACGGCCATGGGCCCGACCTCGCGACGCCACCGGCGACCCGGACGACGACGCAGGTCGAGCCCGCAGCAGGTGCACCTCGGCAACCTCCGCCCCTGCTCCCACCTGTGAGCAGGGGCGGAGGTTCGCGGGGACGGTGTTCCTCCGAGAACCTCTCCCCCTGCCCCGCATCGTGGGCAGGGGGAGAGGTTGGGTCAGCCCCTGCCCCGCACTGTGGGCAGGGGGAGAGGTTGCGTCAGCCCCTGCCCCGCACCGTGGGCAGGGGGAGAGGTTGCGTCAGGCAGTGCCCTCGGCGGCGATGAGGTCGGCGACCGCCTGCGGCCGGGTCGAGCAGTCGTCGCCGGAGGGGGGCTGGTCGCTGGCCAGGCCGGTCACCCCGGCGTCCTCGACCGGCTGGAACCCGAGGCGCTCGATGTGCCGCGGCACCCGCTTCTGCGCGTTGATCACGTGCGAACGGGAGAGCCAGCCCTGACCGTCGGCGACGTCGAAGTCCAGGCCGCCGCCGGGCGCGCGTTGCACGTGGCCGGGGGAGGGCAGGAGCCCGACGATCTGCACGGCCTGCTCGACCGGGAGGTCCTGCGGCGGGCGGTCGAAGTAGTACCAGCTGGCCGCGCAGACCCCGTACAGCGACGGTCCGAACTGGGCGTAGTTGACGTAGAGCTCGAGCATCCGCCGGTCGTCGAGGGCCAGGGCCAGCTCCGCGGACAGCCCGGCCTCGACCGCCTTGCGCCAGGCGCTCATCTCCTGGTTCAGGAAGAGGTTCTTGGCGACCTGCTGCGGGATGGTCGAGCCCGACGGGTCCTCCCCGCCGGAGAGGTGCGCCTGGGCGCGGGCGACCATCTCGCCCCAGGTGAAGGCGCCGGCGCGGTAGGGCAGCTTGGCGTCCTCGTGCGCGATGACCGCGGCGAGGAAGTTGCGCGAGACGTGCTCGACCGGCACCGACTGCTGGATCGCGCCGTCCGGGTTGGCCGCCATGAACGCCGTCGTCGGCGGGTCGACCCAGCGCAGCGACACCATCACCAGCGCCTGGACGGCGAAGCCGACCGCGAGCACCTTCGCGATCCGCCCGGCGAGCAGCCGGCGGGAGCGGGAGCGGGGCCGGTCGGGCCGCTCGTCGCGGTCCCGTCGTCCGCCGGCGGGGCGCGGCTCGTCCCGGCTGCGGCGGCGCCACCGGCGCGCGGGCTGCTCGTCCGGCGCCGGGCCGTAGCCGTCGTACCCGTACCGGTCGGCGACGTCGTCCCACGACGAGCGCGGCGGGACCGGGGCCGAGCCGTCGTCGTACCCGGACCAGTCGTCCGCGGGCCGGTCGGCGGTCGTGGTGCCACGGGTCCGGCGGCGGCGGACGGCGGGCCAGCGATCCGGTGAGCCGTACGGCATGGGGTGGTGTTCTCCCTGGGGGCGCGAACCGTCATGGTAAGACGGCGCAGCGTGAGGACCGGGGAGCTCAGCCTGTGAGGTGCGCGAAGACGACGACGTCGTCCGCGTAGTCACCGGTGTTCTCGTCGAAGGCGCCGCCGCGCGGTGACTTCCGGGGCGCCGGCCGGTCTGACCTCCCATGGAGACGACACGGCTGGACCTCGCCCCGCAGGCGGCCGAGCTGGCCCGGGTGGTGACCGGCATCCGCGACGACCAGCTCGGCCGCCCGACCCCGTGCGACGGCACCCCGGTCGCGGGGCTGCTCGCGCACGTGGTGGGCCTGACCACGGCCTTCCGCATGGCCGCGGAGAAGACGCCGGTGTCCGGCGGGCCGTCCGCGTCGCCCGACGACCTCCCGCCCGACTGGCGCACCCGGATCCCCGCCCAGCTCGACGCACTGGTGGAGGCGTGGCAGCGGCCCTCGGCGTGGGAGGGGACCGCGGAGGCTGGAGGCGTGGTCATGCCCGCGCCGGTCGCAGCGGTCGTGACGCTGGACGAGGTGCTTGTGCACGGCTGGGACCTCGCTGTCGCCACCGGGCAGGACGACACGGCCGACCCGGCATCGGTGGCGGCGTGCACCGAGTTCGCCGCCCAGGCCGCCGCCCAGGGGCCCACGCCCGGGCTCTTCGGCCCGGCGGTGCCCGTGCCCGACGACGCCCCGCCGCTGGACCGGCTGCTCGGCCTCACCGGCCGCGACCCCGCCTGGCACCCGCCGGCAGGGACGACGTCCTGACGACGGCTGCGCCGGACGTCAGCTCCGGACCACTAGCGCAGCTCGTACCACTCGTAGTCGATCGTGAGGTCCTCGTGGACGACGCCCTTGCCGACCGCCTGGACCCGGTTGAGCCACGTGTAGCGCTCATCGCCCGTCTCGAAGCGCGGGGTGACGTAGATCGTCATCGGTGGCTCCAGACCCTTCGAGGCGTCCAGTCTGCCGTGGTACTGGCCGAAGACGATCGCACCGTCGTGGGTGCGGAACGTCGCCCGGACGTCGAGCGTCCCCGTGCCCTCGGGTCCGACGAGCAGCCAGTCCCCGGACGCGGACCCCACCATCTCCCCGCTGAAGCGGTCCCCGTCGAACTTGAAACTCTCGGCCTCGAAGATTAGCCGAGTTCCCCCCGGCCCCGATCCGACCTCGATCGGCGGCTTCAGCTGCACCCGCATCGTGCACAGCGGCACCAGCTCGATCGCCATCGCGCCTCCCTGACCCTCGTACCCGCCGTCCCACCGTGTCCCCGGCGCGTTCCGCGCGGCCAGAGGCGGACGACCCTGGGCCGGGGGTCGCCTCCCCGAGGTGCCGTCGATGCAGGCGGCTCGGTCAGGGCAGCTCGCGGGCCAGGCGCTCGATCGGGGCGGACCAGGCGCCCGGCGCCGTCCACACGAAGCTGTGCGCGCCGGGCACGGCGCAGAACCGGCCGTCCGGCGCCAGGGCGGCGAGCTCGCGTGCCCACGCTTGCGTGCACAGGCGGTCCTGGTCCCCGCGCAGGACGAGCACCGGCGCCTGCACCTGCGGGACGACGTCCTCGAGGGCGTCGGCGAGGTGCGCCGAGAGCGCGTGCCGGACCCGGCGCAGTCCGGCGCGCTGCCGCTCCGAGGTGTGCTGCGCGTCGAGGCTCGGCGGCTCCAGCGCGTGGTTGCGGCGCCAGGCCAGCAGCACCCGGCGCAGGCTGCGGTAGCGCGGGTCGATCGTGGGGCTGGCCAGGACCAGGGCCCGCACGTCCCGGGGACGGCGGACCGCCACCCGCGCCGCCACCTGCGTGCCGCTGGAGTGCCCGGCGAGCACGACGCCGCCGAGGCCGCCGGCGTCGAGCCACTGCACCACGGCGTCGGTGAACTGGGCGACGTCCAGCGGGTGCGGCGGCTCGCCGCTGCCGGAGAAGCCGGGCAGCTCGACCAGGTGGGCGCGGGTCCAGGCGCCGAGCTCGCGGAGCGCCGGCTCGAGGTAGTCGGCCACGGCCAGGCCGGGGACGACGACCACCTCGGGGACGCCCGCGCGCGGCGTGCCCACCGTGCGGCTGCGCATGACGCCCCAGCTGGTGCGGCGGTGGGCGAGCGCGACGTCGGGCGGCGGGTGTGGACCCGCACCGGGGTCGGCAGCCATGGCGCGACGGTAGCCACCAGCGTCGGCTGCGCGGGGACGGCGTTGCTGGTTGACTCCCGGCAGACGGTGAGCCGAGCCGTCGGGTCGGCCTCCAGGAGGTGCGCCATGGCGACGACGGTCGCGGGGATGTCGAAGCAGCAGCTGGCGAGAGCGCTGGGCGCCACGGGGGCGGCCTTCGGGCTCACCAGCGTCGTCGCGCCGAGGGTGGTCGCCGGGACCTACGGCGTCCCGGTCACCCCGGCGGGCCTGCAGCTGCAGCGGCTGTTCGGCAGCCGGGCGCTGGCGATCTCGGTCCTGGCGCTGACCGCGCGCACCGACGAGGAGGTCGACCGCGGGCTGGCCGTGGTGGCCGGCATGAACGCGATCGACGCGCTGACCGCGCTCGCGGCGGCTGCGCAGGCCGGACGGGCGACCACGCTGCGGGCGGTCGCCAGCTCGCTCGCCTACGGCGCAGCCGCGCTGGTCGTCCGGTCGATGAAGGGCTGAGCCCGCCGCTCACCCGACGAGGAAGGCGGTGGCCTGCGGGCCGTCGCCGTCCACGCACGAGCCGGTGGCCACGAGTCCGGCGTTCCCGTCGAGCGGGGCGACGTCGCCCAGCACGGCCGCACCCGTGCACAGCGGCACCGCCGACACCCGCTTCCCGCTGGCCAGGTCGACCATGACCAGCTCGGCGGGGAAGGAGAGGTCGGCCTGCGGCACCCACGCCGTGCCGCCGTCGGGGGAGACGACGACGGCGAGCGCGGAGTCGCCCACGCCGTCCAGCTCCACCGAGGTCGCGACCGCGCCGTCCACCACGGTGACCAGCCGGCCGAGCTCGCGGCCGTCGCTGACGTGGGCGGTGGCGACCACGGTGCCGTCGGCGGTCACGTCGACGTCGGCCGGGACGCCGACCGGGGCGTCGGGCGCGAGGTCGACCGGTTCACCCACCGGGCGCAGGTCGGCGCCGTAGCTGGTGAGCAGGGCGCGTCCCCCGCTGTCGACGAGCGCGGCCAGACCGCCGTCCGGGCGGGCCGCGAGCGCGGTGACCGTGCCCTCGGGGACGACGGGCGCGGTGCGGGACACGACGCCTGCGGCGAGGTCGACGGCGAGCAGTTGCGCGGGGCCGGCGTCGGGCAGGGTGAGCGCGGCGTAGAGCGTGCGGTCGTCGGGGGAGAGGGCGGTGGGCGCCCGCTCGGGACGCACGCCGAGGGCGGTGACGGTGGCCTGCCCGTCGGGCCGGACGGTGAGCAGCTGGTACCCGGTGGTCGGGCTGGTGTTGGCGACGAGGAACGAGCCGTCGGCCAGGACGGTGAGCTCGGCGTCGTCCCCGACCGCGGGCAGCTCGAGCAGCGTCGTGGCCATCGGGCCGTCCCCACCCGAGCCGACCCGCACCAGCCAGCCGCGCGTGCCGCCGTCGCCCAGCAGGGCGACCGGGTCGCCGCCGGGGGGAGCGGCGAGGTCGAGCAGCCGGGCGTCGCCGCCGACGGCCGCGTCGAGGTCGACGGTGCCGAGCAGGGCGGGGCCGCCGTCGGTGCCGGTGCGCCGGGAGGGGCCCGCGTCGCCGTCGCTGGTGCAGGCGGCGGCCGCCAGGACGACGGCGAGGACCGCGGCGGTGCGGCGGACGCGGGGCATGACGGCTCCGGGGTCGGGAGACGCGAGCCTCCGCCGAGGTCGGGAGCGCGGCAACTCGGGCGGGCGGTCGTGTCGCAGCTGGGGCGGGTGTGACTGGCTCGTCCGGACACGCCGGACGGGTGCCGATGAGCCGGGGGAGACGACGGACCGATCTCTACCCCCGTCGTCGCGGGAGTGGCTCGGTATGGCGGCATGGCAGCGACGACTCGGTGACGGCCTGGCGGTGCTCGGAGGCGCCCGCCCCGACGTGCTGGAGGCCGCGCCCGGTGCGCGACCGCGGTTCGTGGCGCTCGGCGGCGTCCTCCTGAGCACCGGTGGGCTGGCCGTCGTCTCGATGGCGTTCGCCGTGGCGATGGCGCTGGGCGTGTGGTGGCCGCTGGCGCTGCTGGTCGGCCTGGGCTGGGGCGCGGTCGTGGTCAACCTCGACCGGATGCTGCTGGTCGGGATGGCGCACGACGCCTCGCTGAAGCGGAACCTGGTGCTCGCCGTCCCCCGGGTGGGGCTGGCGCTGATCCTGGGCGCGGTGATCGCGACCCCGCTGACGCTGCAGGTGTTCTCCTCGGAGATCGACACCGAGGTCAAGGCGATGCAGGCCGAGGCGGCCGACGCCTACCGGGAGTCGCTGGAGACCGACGCGCGCTTCGCCGGGCTCCCCGAGCTGCGGGAGCAGGTGGCGCTGCAGGAGTCGATCGTGGCCTCCGGCGGCGTCGCGGACCCGCAGCTGGCGGTCGTGCACGGCGACGCGACGGCCGCCCAGCAGGCCTACGACGCGGCGCTGGCCACCCAGCGCGAGCTGGAGGCCAAGGCGCAGTGCGAGCTGGACGGCACCTGCGGCACCGGGGACGCCGGGACCGGTCAGGCGTACGTCGAGGCGCGGGCGGCGGCGGACGCCCAGGCCGCGGTGGTGGAGTCGGCGCGGTCGGCGCTGGACGCGGCGACGACGGCCGCCTCGGCGGCGGAGGGGCGGGCCGCGGAGCTGGCGTCGGCCTCGCTGGAGTCCGACCGGGCCGAGCTCCAGCGGCTGACCGCGGAGCAGACCCGGCTGCAGACGGCGTTCGACGCGACCAACGAGGAGTCGGCGGGGATCCTCGCGCGGCTGGAGGCGCTCGACCGGCTGGGTGACCGCAACGCCACCCTGGCCGCCGCGCAGGTGATGCTGTCGCTGCTGTTCATGAGCATCGAGATCCTGCCGGTGCTGATGAAGCTGCTGCTGAACTTCGGCCCGCCCTCGGCCTACGACAAGCTCGCGGCGCTGCGCGACTCCGGCGACGTGGAGATCGAGGAGCTGCAGAAGGAGTCGCGGCTGACCGTGGCCGCGGCCCGCGAGGAGATGCTCGTGATGGCCGAGCGGGAGCGGATCGACCGGCAGAAGCAGGCGATCATCGCCCGGCGCGAGGCCGCCGAGGCGGCCGCCGCGGCCGAGCGGGCGGCCGCTGTCCGCGCGGCCGAGCGGGCCGCCGCGGCGGCCGAGGCGCCTGCGCCGTCCGCGGTGGAGACGCTGCGGCCCTGGGACACCGGCCCGATGCGCCTGGCCCGCACCGTGCTCGGTGCCCGCCGCCGTCCGTCCGATCGCGTGCCTGCCGGCGTGTGAGCACGGACCCCCGGGACCGACGGCCCGCCGCAGGCGCGCACGCGCGGGGTCAGACGGGGATGACGCGCAGGTCGCTGATCCCTGCGAGTGCCGCGTGGTCGGTGTCCTGGGTGACCACCGGGACGTCGTGCGCGAGCGCGGTGGCGGCGATCCAGGTGTCGTTCACGTCGACCCGTCGTCCAGCCGTGGCCAGGAGGAGCCGCAGCCGGGCCCACTCGTCGGCGACGGCCGTGTCGACGGGGAGAGGGTGGAGCTCGGCCACGGTCTGCAGGGTGGACGGTCTGCGGGACCGCACCGAGACGTCGGCGGCGGCGAGGACGCCGGCGCGCAGCTCGCCGTAGGTGACCACGGAGACGACGACCTCGTCAGGCAGGGCTGAGACGTCCCGCCCCGGCCCTCCGGTCGATGAGGACGCCGGTGTCCAGGAGGCCGCGACTCACCTGATGGGCCCGAGCTCGTCGGTGTCCCCGGTGAGGGCACGCAGGTCCTCTCGAGGGGGATGCCGCGGGGGCTCCCCGGATGCAACGCGGAGGCCTTCGACCGTCACCCTGCGTGGGGACGCCGACCGGGCGCTCCCCGTTGGACTGAGTCGCGGTGCCCCGTTCGGGCGGCGCGGGTGAACGGCGGGGTTCTCGTCGTACCCCGGCCCTAGCCTTGACTGTGAGTGCGCGAGGGGGTGCGCAGTGAGCACAGCCGTCTGGGCCTTCATCGGGGTGGTGGCCGGCGGGCTGCTCACGGTCGCGGCCCAGGCCACCGCCGAGTCCCTCAAGGCCCGTGCCGCGGCGCGGGCACGGCACGAGCAGCGGGAGCGCGCGACGCACCAGTTCCAGCGCGACACCCTGATCGAGCTGCAGGCCGCCATGGCCGACTACCGGGCGGCGCTGGACCGGGACAGGACCCAGCTGCTGCCCCTGCGGAGCACGGAGCAGCAGCTCTCGGCCGCCCGGGCGAGGTACCAGATGCTCGTGCACCGCGTGTCGTCGTCCGCCGCACGGGAGGCCGCGCTGGCGTGGGAGGCGGCCGCACTGCCCTGGTTCCAGGGCGACGACTCCGGCACCGCCGCGGCGGAGGCGGAGGCGTGGGAGACGGCGATGCGGGTGACGGGCGAGGCCGTCCGCGCCACGGACTGACGTACCGCTCAGGCGGTCTGCAGGCGCTCCGCGACCCCGTGGTCCCGGGCCGCCTCGACGAGGTACTCGCCGAACTCCCGGGTGACGTGCTCGGCGCGCAGCAGCGCGGCGCCGCCGTCGACGAGCACGCGGGTGATGAGCTCGTCGGCGAAGGACGGGGTGCCGGCGACCATGCGGCGGAAGTCCACCACGATGGTGGCGCCGGACATGCGGTCCGCGAGGCCGTCGACGAGGGCACGGGCGCGCTCGCGGCCGCCGCTCAGCTGCGGGACCTCGATCGGTGGGAGGACAGCAGGCACGGTCATCGACCTCCTCACAGGCTCAGGCGCACGTGGGCGAGCGTACCGGGATAGGACGCGGGCAGATCGCTCAGCTCGGGGTCCAGGTGACCGCGCCGGAAGGTGCCGCTGGCCGCTCCGCTGATGAGCGTCACGCTGCCGCGGTGCTCGCCGGTGATGCCGATGACCCGGCTGATCCCGCGTCCGCGGCCCGGGCGGCCGATCGAGGTCACGTTCACCTGGGCCGCGCGCACGATCGCCGTCCGGTCGTCGGGCACGGGGAACACCGCGGCGAGTCGCTCACGCAGCCCGATGCCGCTGTCACCCACGGCGAACGAGATGTCGCCCCTGTTGTCGTACCGCTGCAGCGCCACGTAGCCGTGCGACCGCGTGCTGTGCTCCAGGACGTTCCGGGCCATCTCGTCGAGCGCCGCGTACAGCGGCTGGATCAGCTCGGGGTGGTCGTCGACGTAGGTCTGCACGAGGGCGGCGGCGACGGTGTCCAGCCCGGCCTCCCCGTCGAAGCGGCGCAGCTCGACGAGGCGGTGGCCGAGCCGGCGCTCCCGCACCTGGGGCAGGTCGTGGACCACGTCGAGCCCGGTGAGCTGCTCGCCGAGCCGCATCCGGGTGAGGTAGTTCGCGACGTCCCCGCCCTCGGGTTTGCGGAAGCGGACGGGGCGGTGCAGCAGCGTCGCCCGCTCGGCGATGACGGCGAGGCTCACCAGCCCGGCCGGGTCGATGAACTTCAGGCCGGTCAGGTCGATCTCGACGGATCCGGTGCCCGAGGGGCGCAGGTGTCCGCCGATCTCGTCGTACGTCAACACGCCGTTCGTGCAGACCGTGATGTCGACGCAATCGGTCCTGGTCATCTCCGATACATCATCGACGAGGGTCTGACACTCAGCGAGTGACGGCGTCGTCCTCGTCCGTGACCAGTGGTGGTGTCGCTCGGCCGCGCTGCGTCAGGACCGGTCGCCGCCGTCAGCGCCCGGTGCCCGCGTCCCCGGAGGTGTCGTAGCCGGGCAGCCACCGCCGGAGCTCGGCGTCGACGGCCACGGTGGCGTCCAGCGAGCAGAGGACGCCGGCCAGCCCCGCGGCCACGCGCTGGAGCAGCAGGTGGCGCGGCGGGACGGTCAGCCGGCGCTGGGTGCGGGCGGCGGCGCTGAACGGGTCGGAGGCGAGCCGGGTCCGCTCCTGCAGCCACGCCCTCGTGAAGCGGTGGGCCGGGCTGCGCAGCGGCCGCAGGTAGGGGTCGAGCAGCGCGAGCAGGGCCTGCGGGGTGACCTGGTCCGGCCGCAGCAGTCCCGCGGAGGCGGCGAGGCGGTGCAGGGCCGCGGCGTCGCCGTCCCGCCCGGCGGCGAGCAGGGGGCCGAGCCGGGCCGGCCAGCCGCGCGGCAGGGCCTCGGTCGCCCCGAAGTCGAGGACGGCGAGGCGCCCGTCGGGCAGCAGCCGGAAGTTGCCGGGGTGCGGGTCGCCGTGCAGTCGGCGGGCGCGCACCGGCGCGGAGGCGAGCAGGCGCACCAGCAGCCGGCCGGCGTGGTCCCGGTCGGCCCGGGTGCCGCCGGCGATGACCCGCGACAGGGGGGTGCCGTCGACCCAGCGGGTGACCAGGACCTGGCCTGCGACGGCCAGCACGTCGGGGACGGCGATGTCCGGGTCGTCGCGGTAGGCGTCGGCGAACGCCGTATGGGCCTCGGCCTCCCGGACGTAGTCGACCTCCTCGACGAGCCGGTCGCGCAGCTCGGCGAGCAGCTGCCGGGCGTCGAGGCCGGGCACGGCCGCCTGCAGGAGCGGCGTCAGCGTCTGCAGCACCCCGAGGTCGGCGACGAGCGCCTCACCGGCGCCGGGGTACTGGACCTTCACCGCCACCGGGCTGCCGTCGGACCAGGTGGCGCGGTGCACCTGCCCCACGCTGGCCGCCGCGACCGGCCGGTCGTCGAGGTCGCGGAACAGCCGCCGCCAGTCGGCGCCGAACGACTGCTCGAGCTGCCGGTGCACCAGGTCGGCCGGCATGGCCGGGGCCGCCTCCTGCAGTCGCGTCAGCGCCTCGCGGTAGGGGCCGACCAGCTGCTCGGGCAGCGCGGCCTCCATGGCCGACATCGCCTGGCCGACCTTCATGGCGCCGCCCTTGAGCTGGCCGAGGACGGCGAATAGCTGCTCGGCCGTGCGCTGCTGCACCTGCGCGGCGACCACCTCGGCGGGGCGGCCGCCGATCCGCTTGCCGACCCCGAGGGCGGTGCGCCCGGCGTACGCGGCCGGCAGTGCGGCGAGCCGCGCCGTCCGGGCCAGGCGGCCCCGCGGCGGCCGGCCGTCCTCCGAGGTCACCGGCGGACCGTAGCGCCCTCGACGAGGGCGTCGGCCATCACGGCGTCGTCCGCGCCGGGGGGGGGGGGCAGGCGGCCCGAGGATCAACCCGGCAGGTGGACCAGCTCCAGCTGGATGTTGTCCGGGTCCCGGAACACGAGCACCGAGTACGGCATGGGGTCCGTCGTGTCGGTGACACCGGCGTGCGCCACGCCCAGTTCGTCGAGCCAGGAGGCCCAGGTGTCGAGGTCCTCCCGCGAGGACACCGCCCACGCGAAGTGGTCCAGGCCCGTCGCCGTCTCGCTGGCCGGCGTGCCCGGGTTCGTGGCGTGGCGGTGGATCCCGATCGCCCATCCCTGACTGGGCTCGATGAGCACGACCGCGTGTCCGGACTCCTCCGAGCCGTAGTGCGGAAACGTCATCGGGAGCGGCTCGAGCCCCAGGACGCGCTGGTACCACGCGACGCTGGCGTCCTGGTCCGTGGCGGTGATCGAGAAGTGGTGGAAGCCCTTGATGGCCGGTCGTCCTCGCGTCGGAACGGTCACGTTGCCCTCCTGGCTGCTCGCACCGAGCTCCCGCGGCCGGCCTCGACGGGCGGCCTGATGGCCGGCTGACACGGTCGCGGAATAGCAGGCTCCACCGCGCAACGAACCGTCACAAGGGGCCGTCGGTCCCGGGCTCCTGGATGAGCGGCGGCACCACGGCCGACGTGCCGGAGCAGACGATCACCTGCGCTGCTCGGCCACCAGGTCGCTGACCGTTCCCGAGGCCTCGACGGGTCGGGGCACCGACCGCTCACGTTGACCGGGCCGGCTGTACGCGTACCTCCGAGATCAACCGCTCCAACGGGCCGGGCTCGTCGACCGGGACGATCCGGGCGAGGGGGCGGCCGTGGTCGGTGATGGTGACGCTGCGCCCGGCGCGCACCTCGGCCAGGTACCGGCTCAGGCCGTCGCACAGCTGTCGGATGCCGACCGACTCCACTCCCACCTCCCCTGGGGCCACGTCGTGACGGGGACCGTAGCCCGATCACGCACCTCACTGCCTGACCGTGCCCACCGTCAGCAAGGTGCCGGCGACCGCTTCGCCGGGGACACAGCGATGCCGGACCGCGACCGTCGCACTCGCGAACCGGAGCCTCCGGTCAGGGTCGCGGTGAGCGACCGGGCCCGGTCGCCATCCGCTGCAGGTCGAGGTCGCGCAGCCACGCCGTCTCGTAGAACTCGAGGGCCGCAGCCATCTGTGTTCGCGCGAAGAGGCCGGCCGATGCCTCGTACAGGGGTTGCGCGCCGACCAGTCCGGAGAACCGCGCCGTCGGGGAGGCGCCGTCGAGGACCAGCACGTCGACGTCGTCACTGGCGGTCAGGTCGGCGAGCTCCCCGACCAGTGCCAGCAGCCCGTGTGTCCCTGCGGGGAGGGACACGGCGACGTCGAGGTCCCGGGCCCGCTCCGGGGTGCGGACGGCGCTGCCGAAGACGGTGACCAGCGTGACGCCGTGCCGACGCGCCAGATCCTCGGGCCGCCCGTCGTCGGCGGCGGCGCGCAGACGGTCGAGCGGATCGGCGACGGACACGGCCCGGGAGCAGGAGACGGGTGCTCCACCGGGGAGCCGCACGGAGTGATGCCCTGCCGGCGCCGGGACGGCGGAGCCGGCCGCCTGGGCCACCGACTGCAGCACCCGCTGCGACTGCGGGGTCACTGGGCAGCGCGCTCCCGCCCGGCCGGTGGCCCGCGGCTGTCCCCAGGTGGTCCGTCAGCCGCCCGCCCCCGGCACGGGTGGCAGCACTCCGGCTCTCGTCAACCAGCCGAGCCAGTCGCCGAGGTGCCAGGCCTCGGACACCTGGTCCCCGGTCCAGTGCAGGACGTGCGCCCCCTCGGCGGACGTGTGGTTCCCGGTCGGGTCCACGCCCGGGAGCAACTGCGTCGTCCCGGAGAGGACGGCCTCGGCCGTCCAGCGGTGCACGGAGGTGGTCCCGTCGACGACGTGCTCGTGCACCTGGACGTGGATGTCGGAGAAGCCCGTCCGGAAGCTGGTGATGAACTCCCGCAGCTCGGCCCGGCCCATGTCCGGGAACGGGGGCCCGTGGTAGACGAGGTCCTCCGCGAAGACGTCGTCCACAGCGGACACGTCGCCCTGTTCCCAGGCAGCCATGAAGCGGGTCATCGCCTCACGCGCCCGGTCCTTCGAGACCGCCGAGCTCGTGGTCCGGGTCATGACACGACTCCTTCCTCGTGCGTCCGCGACGTCCCCGATGCTCCTCGGGCCGACGTGCCGGACCAGGGGCGTCGGCCCCTCCCTGGGGCGGGAGCAGCCGATCGGATCGCCGGGCGCAGTCAGTGGACGGCGCGTTCCTGCCCGGCCCAGTAGGGCTCGCGCAGTGCCCGCTTGAGCACCTTGCCGGCCGCGGAGACCGGCAGTGCGTCGACGACGTCCATCGACCGCGGCACCTTGTAGCCGGCGATCCGGTCGGCGCAGAAGGCGCGCAGCTCCTCGAGGGGCACGGCGGCGCCGGCCGCCGGGACGACGACGGCGTGCACGCGTTCGCCCCAGGTCTCGTCGGGGACGCCGATGACCGCGCAGGTGGCCACGGCCGGGTGCTGGGCGAGGACGTTCTCCACCTCGACCGAGTACACGTTCTCCCCGCCGGAGATGATCATGTCCTTGAGGCGGTCGGTGAGGTACACGTAGCCCTCGTCGTCCATCCGGCCGGCGTCGCCGGTGTGCATCCAGCCGCCGCGCAGCGCCTCCGCGGTCTCCTCCGGCCGACCCCAGTAGCCGAGCATCACGTGCCCGCCGCGGACGACGATCTCCCCGACCTCGCCGCGGGGCAGCTCGACGTCGTCCGGGCCGACGACGCGCACCTCGGCGTGCGGAGCGGCGCGGCCGACGGAGCGCCGGTGCCGCGGGTCCTCGTGGTCGTCGGACGTGAGGAGGGTCGCCACGGGGGCGAGCTCCGTCATGCCGTAGGCCTGCATGAAACGCGCGTTGGGCAGCGCCTTCACCGCCCGGCCGAGCAGCGCATCGGACATGGGGGAGGCCCCGTACATCACCCGCTGCACGCTGGTCAGGTCGAACTCGTCGACCCGAGGGGAGTCGACCACCAGCTGGATCATCGTGGGGACCAGCATCACGTCGGTGATGCCGTGCTCCTGGACGGCGGCCAGCACGGCGACCGGGTCGAACACCGGGATCGCCACCTGCGTGCCGCCGACCACGCCGCCTGTGACCCAGGTCGAGAAGGCGGCGAGGTGGAACATCGGCGCGGCGTGCAGGAGCAGGCCGCCGGGCGCGAAGTGCTCGGTGGCCAGCGCGCCCATGGACGACGTCAGCAGGTTGTCGTGGCTGAGCATCACGCCCTTGGCCCGGCCGGTGGTGCCGCCGGTGTAGAAGACGCCGGCGAGCTGGTCCCCGCCGCGGCGGGCGTCCTCGACCGGCTCGTGCGTCTCCACCAGCTGCTCGAAGGCGACCATGCCGTCGGGGGTCGGGCCGTCGCCCGCGTGGACGACGTGCCGCAGCCACGGGTGGCCCGCCCGGATGCCCTCGGTGCACTGCACGAAGACGTCGTCGACGACGAGGACCCGGGCGTCGACCTCGGCGAGCGAGTCGGCGATCTCCGGGACGCTCCACCGGATGTTGACCGGGACGACGACGCCGCCGGCCCACAGCGTCGCGGCGAGGACCTCGGCGTAGCGGTCGGAGTTCAGCGAGAGGATGGCCGCGCGCTCGCCGTCCCGGATCCCGAGCTGCCGGAGAGCGGCGGCGAGCCGGGCGATCCGGTCGACGGACTCGGCGTGGGTCCGGGTGCGGCCGGCGCAGACCGTGGCGATCTCGTGCGGGCGTTGCTGGACGGAGCGGTGCAGCCCCTGGGTGAGGTACACGGCGACCTCCCGATCCGGTGGGTCCGGATCATGGCGCCGGCGGCGCCCGCGTCGCCAGGGGCGGACGGCTCTGGGTCCCGCGGCCGCCCGCCCCTCGTCCCAGCGCTAGGAGGCCGTCCGCTCCCGGTCCCGGGTGGAGGCGATGAACTCCCGGACGACGGGGTAGACCTCGGACTCCCAGCGGGACCCGCTGAAGACGCCGTAGTGGCCCACCTTCTCCTGCAGGTGGTGGCGCTTGCGCTCCTCGGGGATCCCGGTGCACAGCCCGTGGGCCGCCTCGGTCTGGCCGGGGGAGCAGATGTCGTCGTTCGCGCCCTCCACGGTGAGCAGCGCGGCGTTCCGGATGGCGCCGGGGTCGACGCGATTGCCCCGCCAGGTGAAGCGGCCGCGGGGGAGGTCGTGCTGCTGGAAGACGCGGCCGACGGTCTCCAGGTAGAACTCGGCGGGGACGTCCATGACCGCGCCGTACTCGTCGTAGAAGGCGCGGGTGGTCGCGGCCCGGTCCGCGTTGCCGGTGACGAGGTCGCGGTACATCCGCGCGTGCGCGGTGAGATGCCGCTTCGGGTTCATCGACATGAAGGCGGTCAGCTGGACGACGCCGGGGTAGACCCGCCGTCCGGCGCCCGCGTACCGGCTCGGCACGGTGTCGACGACCCGGCGCTCGAACCAGGAGAGCGGCTTGTCGGCAGCCGACGTGTTGACCCGGTTGGGGTTGACGCGGGTGTCGATGGGGCCGGCCATGAGGGTGACGCTGGCGGGCTCGGCGGGGTCGTCCGCCTCCGCGAGCAGGGCGACGGCGGCGAGCACCAGCGGCGCGGGCTGGCAGACGGCCAGCATGTGAGTGCCGGGGCCGAGGTGGCGCAGCGCCTGCATGACGTGGTCGATGTACTCGTCCAGCCCGAAGGGCCCGTGCTCGGCGGGGATGTCCCGGGCGTTGTGCCAGTCGATGACGTAGACGTCGTGGTCGGACAGCAGCGTCTTGATCGTCGGCCGGATGAGCGTCGTGAAGTGGCCGGACATGGGGCCGACGACGAGCACGCGGGGCTGGCCGGGTACCGAGGGCTTGGTGAAGTGCAGCAGGGTGCCGAAGGGCGTCCTCAGGGCCGGGCGCTCGAAGACGTCCGCCTCGCGGTCGCCGACCGGCACGGTGGTGATGCCGAACGACGGGCGGTGGTGGGTGGGACGCGCGTTGGCGAGGATGTCGCAGGCGGCCCGCATGTGACGGACGGCCGGGGTCCGGCTCAGCGGGGTCGGCAGGCCCTGCAGCGCGCGGGCGGTCCACTCGGACGCCGCGACGACGGGCGCTCCCATCCGGCGGTTCATCTCGTAAGCGGTGTAGAGCATCGGCCTGCCTGTCGCTGGGGTGCTGTTTGTCAAGTGACCTAGGTCACCTGTCGGGAACGTTAACCCCTGTGAACGACGGTGGCGCGGCGGGGCCTCGATTCGGGCGACGTGGCGGGCACGTGTCGCGGCACCGGTGTCCCGTGTGCAGCAGCTGTCACACCAGCACCGGTGCACTGCTGGCCGGCGCTGGGGCCGGGTCCGGTACTCCTCGCGGGAGCGCCCCGGCGACCGCGGTCGCCGGGGCGCTGTGCGTCGTGCGGTTTCTACACGGCCTCGGGGACGTGCAGGTGGGCGAGGACGAGGTCCATCTCGGCGACGTCCACGATCCTGGCGCCCATGGCCTGGGCGAACTGCTCGCGCAGGGACCGGGCGTGCTTGCGCACCAGCCCCGCGGCGTCGCGGTTCTCGAAGCTGGTGACGCTGACGGTCCGGCCGAGGCGGCGGTCGACCAGCATGCTGACGCTGCAGAAGCCGGGCAGCTCCTGGAGCTTGGGCAGCAGGTTGTGCCGGTAGGCGTCGAGCAGGTCGTCGAGGTGGTTCGGTGCGATGCGCGCCCAGGTGACCTGCGCGCCGGCGCCGTCCCCGGCGGGGCGCTCCCGGTGGAGGACCGCGATCTCCCACTCCTGGACGTCGGCGTGCTCGCCGCCGAGGGTGTGCATGAGGCGGTGCTGGACGGTGCGGTCCTCGTGGGCGGTGGCGCGCATGGCCTGCTCGTCGACCCAGGAGGTCGCGACGATGCAGCGGCCGCTGTCGCGGTCCGCGAGCAGCGACAGGCCGACGCAGCCATCGGTCTTCTGCACCGCCGGCATCACCTCGTCGCGCACGTACGTAATGCCGGCGTCGAGGTTGCTGAGGTTGCCGCGGATGCTGGTGGATCGGGCGTACATGCCACCTCCGTTCGGGCGGCGCCCCGGCGGCATCGCCTCGCGGGTCAGCTTCTCGGCCGCCGACCCGCGAGGCAACGGCTCACTTGCCGCTTACGGCACTCCTGGAAAGACGCATCGCACGGCCGACTACCGGCCAAATCACCCCTTCGCGGCACAACACGTTCCGCTTTCGCCGACTCACTCAACGTTCGTGTCAGTCTGCAATGCCGCCTGTGACGATCGCCCAACCAGGAGTGTCCGATGCGCTTGTTCCCGATGTTCGATGCCCAGAGCCTGGCAGAGGAGAATCGCAAGGCGCGGGACGAGTTGCTCGGGGCCAAGAACCAGGCCGAGGAGCGGGCGGCCGCAGCCCACGAGAGGCTGGACAAGGCCTACCGCAAGGGGTTCGACACCTATCTGAGCCCGTTCGCGAGCCAGTTCGCACGGCTCCGCAACATCGAGCTGAGCGACCTGCCGACCATCACCGCAGTTCCCGAGCTCAAGGCCATGGACGTCAGGCTGCGGGACGTCGGCTTCAAGGCCGTTCACGGCCTCGCCGCCCTTGCAGGGGGCAGTGCAGCTGGGGCAGCTGCGGGTGGCATGACCTTCGCCGCCGTGGGTGCGCTGGCCGCTGCTTCGACGGGGACGGCGATCTCCGCTCTCAGCGGCGCAGCAGCCACCAGCGCGACGCTCGCCTGGCTGGGTGGTGGCTCGCTCGCGGCCGGCGGACTGGGGGTCGCGGGTGGGACGGCGGTGTTGGCCGGAGTCGTGGCCGCCCCTGCGGTCCTCCTCACCTACGGCGTCCTCTGGTGGAAGGGCGAGGAGGCGTACCAGAAACAGCTCAAGGTCCAGCAGGAGCTCGTGGCTGCTGAGAGCGAGATGGCCGTCCAGGTCGCCAAGGTCGACGCCGCCATCAAGCGCATCTGGGACACGTCCCGGGTCGTCCGGGCCCTCGGAGCGTGTGGGCGTCCGCGGCTGAAGAAGCTCACGACACTGATCGACCAGAACGACGACTACTCGACGTACACGCCGCAGCAACGCGCCCTCGTGGCCGAGCTCGCGGGGCTCGCCACGGCCATGGCCGCCGTCATCGCATGTCCGGTGGTCGACGAGGACGGGCGCGTGACGGTCCTGTCCGAGGAGACGATTGCCGCGGCCACCACTCTCACCGACCGACTCGCAGCGTGAGTGACTCCGGCGCGGGACCGCGTTACGAGCGAGTCGCTGGCGCTCGTCTGGTCCGCGACATCGGGCAGGAGACGGCCCGACTCGCCGTTGACTCGGCCACTCGTATCGGTCGCCAGCAACTCGCGATGCTGCTGCAGCAGCGATCCGTGGCCCAGGAGATGGCCGAGCGCTTCGGCCGGCTTGGGGACGCGCAGCGGCAGGGCCACGTCTTCGAGTGGATGCACGAGATCTCGTTCAACCTCAAGGCGATCGCCGAGGACGACGACGCGCGGCTCCGGGTCACGACGTGGCTCGGCGAGCCGCATGCGCCGGCGGACCTGCGCGTGTACGGATCCTCGGGAGAGGTTCTGAGCGAGGTCCAGGCGAAGGTCGTAGGTAACGCCGCGCAGCGGCTGGCGTTCAGCGACGGCCTGGCGTCCGACAAGTACCAGGGCATGCAGCTGTTGGTCCCGAGTGACCACGTCGGGGGCACGCAGAGCCTGTTGGGTCGTCGACTCGCTATGCCAGAGGGACCTCTGCACGACCGGTATGCCGAGGTCCGGGCCAACCTGACCGACCGTGTGACTCAGGGGCAGCTGACTTCGAACGCGGTCACCACGAACGAGCTAGCCGATGCGGCACGAGATCCGCAGGGACACCTGCAGTCGATGATCCGCTCCACCCACCTCCGGGACGTGGCGGTGGCTGGAGGAACAGCAGCAGTGACGGCGGGGCTGACGACCGGTCTCGTCGACGTCGCCACGGCCTTGGTGCGAACGGGCTCGCTCGACGGCCTCAACTGGACTGAGGTTGCACGTCGGGCGGCAAAGCACGCACTCGGTGCTGGCGCCGCCGCCTGCATCGCCGAAGGTCTGTCGGGTCTTGGACAACACGCCATGGCTTCTGGGGCTGGCGGTTGGGCAGACGCGTTGGTCGACGGCGGCCTCGACCACTTCATGGGGCTCGCTGCCTTCAAGATTGCCGGCATCGCCCACGGGATTGCCACGGGCCGCCTGAGCGGTGAGGCGGCAGCCTGGGCCGCTGCCGAGACGTTGACGCGGGCGACCGCCGGCTGGGCATGCGCGGCCATCGGTCAGGTGGTCATCCCCGTGCCCGTCGTCGGCGCGCTCATCGGCAACGTCGTCGGGCAGTTCGGGGCCAGCATGCTGGTCCAGGGGATCCGGCTCGCGGTCGCCGCCCGGGACAAGGCCGCGGCGTGGGATGCCGAGTACGAGCAACTCCTGCGCCACACAGCTGAGTTGCAGGAGGTAGCGGCTCGGGAGTTGCGGGAGGGCGAGTCCGCCCTGGCCACCTACGAGGTCGGGTTCCGAGCCCAGGTGCTGCCGCGGCTCCACCGACTGCAGTCCGCGGTGGCTACCGGGCGGCCTGACGAGGTCCTGTCCGATCTGGCGGGCATCACCCGGTCGTACCTCGGCACGCCACTGTTCGCTTCATTGGCCGAGTTCGACGCGCTGATGTCTGATCAGGACTTCACTCTGGTCTTGGACTTGGGCCTCACCGCGCCTCAATCGTGTCCCTCTGATGCCGAGACTTGATCGCTCGAGTCGGTGATGCAGGCGCATCCGAGGGCGTAATTTGAGCTGGAGTATCGAGTCCGAGGCTGTGGTCGCGGCGCATTAGTGCAACCGTCGGGGCGAACCTCCGGCGGAGAGTCAAGCGCCTTGTCTATAGCTCGCGGTTCTGGTGCCACGCCAGCAGCTCCGCGCCGGTCGTCCTGTGATCGAAGAACACCGTCTCCTCCGCAACGTCGGTCAGCTGGTCGAGGAAGTCCTCGTGAGCTCCGTGGCCGGGATTTTCTGCCGTGCCTCGCACATACATGACGACGAAGGTTGCTGGACGGCCGTCGGACTTAGGGCGGATGACCCGGCCCATGCGCTGGATCATCTGCCTCTTGCTCCGGCTGGCCGCCAGGATGACACCCACGTCCGCTTGAGGGACGTCGATCCCTTCGTCGAGGACCCGAGGAGCGGACAGTACGCGTACGGTCCCGGGCTTGAAGTCCTCAAGCCGCTCCTTGCGCTCCCATTGCTTCAATGCGCTCGTGAAGGCCAGAGCCGACACTCCGCAACCGCGCAAGACGCAGGCGGCGTCGCTAGCGCTCTGCTTTGTCTCAGCAAATACGAGCCCTCGCTCGGCGGAGGCCAGTAGTGGAGCTAGGTCCGCGAGCTGTTCGTGCTTGCGGTGGCAGTCGGCTAGCAGCTGTCGACGCTTGTTGAAGGCGTTGAGGTAGCCGCGGGCGGCCTTTGTCGGTCGGGAGTTGACAAAGCCGCCTTTGCTGAGCTGTCCGACCGCTGCCATGAATTCCCCGAATGGTTCCTCGGGGCACTCATGTTCGGCAATGAGGCAGCGGCGTAGCGTCCGCGCTCGTTCATCGTACTCATCGTGCAGCTCGCGTTCCTCAGCCGTGAAGTCGACCCCGATGAACCCGACCCGGAAGCGAGCCAGAGTTCCGTCCGCCAGGCCTCGCTCGTAGTCGCACGTGAAGACAACCCCACCGAAATAGGGCTCGAGGTTCTGGGCGAGGCCGTCATCCTCGCGAGCGTAGGTGGCAGTCAGTCCCAGGCGAGCAGTGAACTGTGGCTCTAGGGCTCGGGCGAACGCCTTTGCGCCGTAGCGATGTACTTCATCGGCGATGAGGAGCCCAGTCATCCGCGACCTCAACATCTGGTACTTGGAGGCGGACTGCACGGTGGACACAAGGATGTCGTGGACGGCGAAGTCGTCTGCGTGTCCGCCTCCGAAACGTCCAATGTGGGCATTGGGAAGGTCGCGCCGCAAGACGTCGTACCACTGATCAAGCAGCTCGCGCCCCGGCACGAGGATCAGCACCTTCTCGCCTGCTTCCACGGCGGCGGCAGCTGCCAGCACGCCCACGGTCGTCTTGCCTGTTCCCGTGACCGCCTCGACGACACCTCGGCGGCCGTTGGCCATCCAGGCTGCGAGGGCTTCCTGCTGCCACGCCCGCGGCTCAGCTCCGGCGTAGCAGCGGGGTCGTGCGGACCGAGGCGGGGTGATGCGCGAAGTCCGGGAGGTGGCGCTAGTCCCGTCAGCCAAGCGCCACAGCGGCGGAGTCCCGCCGTCCGCAGTGAACAGGTCCTTGCGCGCGTACAGGACGCTGTTGACATCGGTTGTCGTCAGGCCGTCGAAGCCCCGCCGGCGGAGGCCTGCGAGGAGTTGCCGCTTGTCCTGATTCGGCTCGCCTGCAAGCAGCTCCCGGAGAGCCTCCGCGATGGACTCACGCTGCATGGGTTCGAGCTCGCTCGGTCCGCGTCATGGAGGTGAAGCCCCTGCCGGTCACGGGTCCTCTGTCGGCAAGTGGCCCGGCGATCTTCACCGGATGCCCGCGACTTGTTCCCTCCGAGTGATGGGGATGGCGCGCACCGTCCACAGTGCAGGCCGACGGGCGCGTCGTACGACGGTCTCCCTTGACCCGTAGGCGTCAGCGTCCAGACCGTTGGCCTCGCATGTCGAGGAGGCGGCCATGGATGGCACTCGCACCGACACGGGGACCGCGATGACCGGTCGACGCCGGCCGGCTGTAGGACGCTCTAAGCGAGCGTTCGTTTGTGGCGATCGGGATTCCAGGACTTCATGCGTCCGATGCCGCGAACGAGATAGTCGGCCGGCTGCCTAGCGCGCGGCCAGGCCATGAGCCCGGCCGCTGTCGCGGGTCCGGGTTTGGGCACGGGGGTCGACTCCGACGCCCGTGGTGACTCCGCTGCGTCATCCGCCCGAGGGGCGGGCGTTCTTCGGCGCTCAGTGGACCGCAAGGTCACGAACCTGCCGTCACCGAACGGCAAGACGGCCAGGATCGCGAACAGCTTCGGTCTCCCGGCTGGCCGTCGGTACTCATGTCCTGGCGCCACGGCGACGTGTGAGCGTGTCTGTTATGCGGGCAAGCTCGAGAAGCTCTACAAGGGCGTGCTGGATGTCCTGACCGGCAACATGCTGGCGCTCGCTGGACTTGACCGGTCGGGCATGGCCGAACTGCTGGCCGACATGATCGGCGGTTTCCGCGCGGACTGCGACCGAGCCGAGAGGCGCGGCGCCAGGGTGCCGCGCGACTTCCGCATCCACTGGGACGGCGACTTCTTCTCGCTCGCCTACGCAGAGGCCTGGGCCGATGTCATCCGCGCCGCTCCGGACATCCGCTTCTGGGTGTACACCCGGAGCTTCGACTCCGCCGCGCTCGACGTCTTGCCCGCCCTCTCGGGCCTGTCCAACCTCTCCGTCTACCTGTCCGTTGATCCCGACAATCTGGAGGCGGCCAAGCAGGCGAGGCAGCGCCATCCCTGGGTCCGGTGGGCCTACCTGGCCGAGACGTTCGCCGACGGGCGTGCGGACCTGGCGGCGCTACCCGGCAAGCGTTACCCGTGCCCTGAGAACGGACGACGGATCCCGCTGATCTCCGAGAAGGGGTCCGCCTGCATCCGTTGCGGTGTCTGTCCCAGCGGCCGGGGTGACGTCGTCTTCTCCATCGCCAAGCACTGAGGTGGGCAGGAAGCCGCTCAAGCTTCCTTCGGTCGTTGAGGGCTCAGCGCGAAGATGCAGTCCGGACACAGGTAGCGACGCCAGTACGTCGAGTTCCGACCACTCTTGTCCCGTTCTCCGGCCGCCGTGTACAGCCACCACATGAGGCCCTTCTTGGCCTTCGCGGCAGCAGACAGGTCCGGGGAGGAGTCCCACTCTCGCCGCACGACATTGCTGGAGCCCGACGAGTCTTGGGTCCGGAAGATGGTCGAGCACAGGGTGCACGTCGCGCAGTCGAGCTTGTCCAACAGCTTGGCTCGAAGCTCGGGGATCGGCTCTTGCAACGGGGCAGTGAGCCGCTCTGTCACCCGACCCGCATCGGAGATCAGGAGGAGCCCGATACCCAGTTGGCTTGCGACGACCATCTGCTCGTCGGTGATGCTCTCCCCTTGTTGGGCCAGGTAGCAGCGGTCCGCCATGACCGAGTAGCCATGAGCCTGGCCTGCAGACTTGGCGAAGGGCGCTCCCCGTCTCTTCACCTCGATGGCGACGACCTCGGACCTTGATGCCAGATCACCACCGCCGAAGTCGCGCAGGCCGACGACGTCGATGCGCCCGAGGCTCGGACCGGTGTCAACGGCGACGGCCCAGCAGCCGAGCGTCTTCTTCGCCCATGCCTCGACTGAGGGATACAACGCGGCCTCGGGCCCGGTCATGCGTGCCATGCGGATCCTTCGTGAGCTGGTTGGCGAGCGGAGCGGAGGCGGCTGCGTCAGGCGAGCGGCGACGGCAGGAACGGCGAAGCAGCGCCGTGCCACGTGACGACGAGTTCGTCGCGAGCGCGTGACGAGGCGACGTAGAGCAGGAGTCGTTCACGCACCAGGGCGTCGCCGCGGTCGTCGTCGGGGTACTGGCCGATGACCCGGCCGGCCGGGACTTGACTCTCGTCCACCCCGGCCAGCACGACCTTGCGGAACTCCAGCCCCTTGGCCCGGTGCATCGTCAGTAGCGAGGGAGCCGGGGCCGTCCGTGAACGTCGGCCCTCTACCGTCTGCACGGTGACCTGACGGTCGGCCAGGCCACGCTGCACGAGGTCGCGCACGGCACCACTACGCACGAGTACGGCGAGGCTCGCCGGCTCGACGTCAGGTTCCGCGAGCCAGCCCTTCAGGACGTCGGCGATCTGATCGAGCTCCGCAGACAGGGACGGCGAGGACAGCAGCCGCGGCCGGGGGCCGCGGAGCGGGGAGCGGTAGCCGCTGACGTCCTCGCCCTCGCCCTCGAGGTCGGTCACCTCCGCACCCTCGAGGACGCCGACGGCGAACCGGAGGTTCTGAGCAGTCGTCCGGTAGTTCAGCGTCAGGCGCCGGGAACGGCCCTGGATGTTGATGCCGAGCCTGCCGAGGACGACCTTCTCCCCGTAGATCCGCTGGTGGGAGTCCTCGCAGATGAACAGGTCGTTCGAGCCGACGGGGACCAGTGAGCGCAGCAGGCGCCAGTGGCCCGTGTGCAGGTCCTGGGCCTCGTCCACGATGACGTGGTCGGCGAGCCCCTTCGGCCTCGCCTGGGTGACCGCGGCCGATGCGAGGGCGGCCAGCTCCGCGAAGGTTGCCTTCCCCTCCATGGAGAGCCTGCGCCGATATGCCTCGACGACCGCCCACACGCCCAGCCGTTCGGCTCGGCTGAGCCGCACGCCGCGACCGGTCCGCGGGACGCGCGCGTACTCCTCTCGCGTGGTGACCCCATTCCCGAGGATCACCGACCGGTACTCGGCGGTGAGGAAGGTCGGGGTCTTGAGGTGCGGCGGCAGGCTCTCCCCGGCCGTCGCGACGGACTCCTCCCACAGCTGCCGATCTTCGCTGTCCCGCAGCGCCAGCTCACCCTGCAGCGACAGGGATCCGAGGTGGGTCGACACCGCTCGCAGTGCTCGATCGCCTGCCTTCGCCAGCGCCTCGCGCGCCAGCTTGTCGACGCCGACGACGTGGACCCCCGGGGCTCCCAGCTCCGAGGCCAGGGCCAGCTCGGGATTCAGTTCGTTCAGGCCGGCGCGGAGGCTGTCGGCCAGGGTCGTCGTATAGGTGGTCAGGACGATCCGGGCCTTCGGATTCTGCTGCGCGAGGAAGTGCGCCCGGTGCAGGGCGACGACCGTCTTCCCCGTGCCCGCCCCACCGCTCAGGCGGAACGCGCCGCGGTAGGTGTCCCGGTAGGCGTACGCCCGCTGGTCCGGGTGCAGGAAGACGCGCCATGCGGCGAACGAGCCGGACAGCACCTGGGTGAGCTGGTCGTCGTCGACGATGGTCACGAACTCCATCTGCGACGCGGGGTGGCTGAGGGCCCGCTCGACCCGCTCGGCTTCGGTAACCGGATCGGCAGTCGCGCCGGGCTCGGCGCCGACCGCCTCGGCGGACTCCCGGAGCGCAGCGGCGATGTCCTCGGGCGCGGTCCCGGTCGCCAGTTGCAGCAGTGCGTCCGCCTGCCATGCGGGCGCATCCGCGGCTAGGGACAGCAGAGCGTCCTCGTCGCCGGCCGTGACCGCCGCCTCCGCGAGGGGTGTAGGCAGGCCCAGGACGTCGGTCAACTCCGAGGTCTTGAAGCCGGAGAGCGGACCCGGGACGTCGTCCTCGACACGAGGTCGGACGACGGGCTGCTGCTCCGGGGCGGTGACGACGGCTTCCTCGTCGAAGAACTCCAGGACGCCGTTCACCGGGTTGACCCGAAGCGTCAGTCGTGCCGCCAGCCGGTTGGCCTCGTCGTGCTTCTTGATCGCCGCCAGCACGAAGTTCGGCTCCGGCTGCTCGGCGACGAGGAACAGCACCGCCCGGTAGTTGTCGTTGACCCGGCCGGTCCGCACGCGGCTGTCCCGCGACCCGTTGATGGGCTCGATGTGCAGGCCCGGGACGGTGTGGTCCGTCATCAGCTTGTGCAGGAACTCCCACGCGCGTGGGCGCAGCGACCCGTCGACGTCCAGGTCCTTGGTGAACTGCTTGGACATGATCACGTTGGCCATCGGGTCACTCCTGTCCGGCGCCGGGCGCACCCAGCAGCTCTGTGATGGCGTCGACGTCGGTGGGTGCGACCGTCCACGAGCCGTCGACGGGCTCGTCCGACTCGTCCAGCCGGACGCAGACCTTCGCGTCCGGCCACGCGAGGTCCAACGGGGTTCCGTCGTCGGTCTCGAAGCCCTGCTCGGGCACTGGGACGCCGACTGCGGCGAGTCGACGGAGCAGAGCCCGCTCGGCATCGGTCAACGCCCCGTCGATGAGACCCTGCCAGGCCGGGTCGACGTGGCTCTCGAACTGCATGGTGGGCGCGTCCATCGTCGGGGTGACCGCGCCGCCGATCACCTGCGACAGCGCCGCGATGGTCATCGGCTGGTCGGCGAACCCGAAGACGTTGGACAGTCGGAGCCACTCCCGCCACGCATCCTGCCCAGCGGGCTTCTCCAGCCGGTCGTCCCGGTCGTCGACGACGAGAGCGGTGTGCAGACCGAGTGGTGCCGAGGCCAGTGCCGCAGTGAGCGCGAGACTTCCGCCCTGGCACCACGACCAGCCGGCCAGCGGCCCCATCAGGTCTCCGACAGTCGGCTCGCCGCACAGGACGTCGCCCGCCGCGGTCACGAGTTGCTTCGCGAAGAGCCGGAAGCGCCGAGCGCTCGGCAGCGCCCCGAAGGCGAGAGCCGCCCGGTCGGCCAGCTTCGACCAGGCGTCCGCATCCGGGGTCCGGATCCACGCCAGCAACTGGCTGACGGCGTCGTCCTTCAGCAGGGTCTCGGGGGCGGACCCGGGCAGCAGCTTCGACCGGAGCATCGCCAGCGACGGGTCGGTCAGGGCGCCGAGCGGCGACGCAGGCGTGCCCGCGGTGAGCGCCTCGAAGCGGTCCAGGTCCTTGGAGGTGATCGCCCAGACCACCTTGCCCTGGTCTCGGAGGGCGGCTCGCTTCTCCGCGTCGTCCCGCACCCGGTTGTGCTCGGCCGAGGCGTGGAACAGCGCGCCGTCCGTGAAGATGCAGACCTCGGGCACGGTCGGGTCCTGTGTGCTGAGCACGAAGTCCGGCTTGACGTTGCCGAGCGGCACCTGCGGACGCATCGTCCAGCGGCGGTGCGAGCCGGACAGCGCGAACTCGACGAGCGTCCCATCCGGCTGGGGCTTCTGCCGCACCGACGCGCCCTGGGCGGCCAGCGCACCGCAGAGCGCGTCCCGGAAGCGCTGCTCGAGGTGGCTCTCTGGCGACGGCGGGGGGACGTCGGCGATGGACTTGGCCTGCACCGGCTGCCAGGCGTGCTGGGCGGCCTCCCCGAGCGGCGCGACCAGCCCGAGGATCTCCGCGAGCAGTTGAGCGGCCCGGGCTCGGGAGGTCTTGTCCACCTGCCCGGGGTGGACGAACGGCAGCAGGCACCGGTGGCAGGCCAGCTTGCCCTCGGCGGCGCAGGGGCAGTTCTCGACGACGTCCAGAGCCGCCTGGAGCAGCTCCCGGACCCGGTCCGGGCGGGCAAAGTCGGCCAGGTATCCGGTGCCACCGGGGACGGTGTCGTGCAGGAGCAGCGCGACGCGGTCCACGCCGCCGACCGGTGCATGGACGTCGACGACGTCCAGGTGGTCCGGATCGCCGCCGATCACCTCGCGCAGCCCGAGCAGCAGCGCCGCGCGGAAGGAGACCGCGGCGAAGTGATCGGTCGTGTACTGCGGCGGCACGAGCATCCGCACGGCCTGGGTCCGGAGCGTCCGGCCGAGCGCGATCTCCCGCCACTCGATGTCGAGGTCACGACGGTGGGGGCACCAGCCTCGGTGCCGTGCGTCCTGCTCGTCGCGACGCTGGGCGGCGGGCGTGACACCACAGCCGGGGCAGACCCGGAACAGCGGTGTCTTCACGTCGAAGCCGGCGATGCTGCGGTCGCGCCCCGACTCCCGGGTCCGGCCCAGGTTGAGCCAGCGGATCTCGGTCGCCCGGATGTACTCGGCGCCGAACGGGAAGTCGGCGAGGTGCCAGGCCTCGGTGATGTCCGCCGGGTCGATGTCCGCCGCGGTGACCGTCGCGAACTGCTCGCGCTCACGGTCGTCGAGGGCGTCGGTGATGGCGGCCTCGTCGCGGGAGACCTGGGCCGAGACCCGCTCCAGCGGAAGCACCTGCAGCCGCTGCCCGGTGTCCTGGATCGCCGCGTCCCCGCACCGCGGACAAGCGGTCACTGACACCGTCCCGCTGGCGCCCCAGCCGCACCGGGCACAGAGCACCCAGTCCTGGACGTGGTCAGTCCCGGTGCTCGCGAGGTCGACGGCGTCGATGCGGGCCGCTATGCCCTGCGCGTAGAAGGTCGAGCCGGGAGCGAACTCGGTGAGCGCAATCCGGCTGCCGCGCTGATAGCTGCGCGGCTCGTCGTGGTAGTCCTCGGTCTCCTGGTCGAACCACCGGACGGCGACGTCCAGCGTCACCGTGTCGTCGAGGAGTGTGTAGTTCGGGAGGACGCCGCGCTCCTCCAGCGCCTGCACCCAGTGCTGCGAGACCAGCTCCTGACGCCGCTTGCGCAGGGCCGACAGCTCGGCCTTGGTGCTCCGCCACAGCTGCTTGTCCTCGTCGGTCGCCGCCGGCTGGTTCGCCCGCTCCGTCAGCTCGACCAGCGCATCCTGGGCTCGGGTGATTCGCTCACCGAGCTCGGTCCGCTCCTTGCGCCACCCGTCGACAGCCCGGTACCACAGGGCCTCCAGGCCGCTGACCTGGTTGGAGTCGATGCCCGCGCCGGCCCAGCGACGCAGGTCCTCGGCGGTGTCGGGACGCACCCGGTCGCCGAACTGTGACAGGAACTCGACGACGTACTCGGCCGCGTGGGCCCGGGCGTCGGTGAGCAGCCGGCCGGTCCAGGAGTCGCCCCCCCAGGTCTCGAGCACGGCCGGCGTCGCCAGCCGCGCCGAAGGTGCGGCGGGGTCGGCTGCCTGACGATCGACGAGGTGCGCGACGTACTGACGGTGCAGGATCTCGACCGCGTCCAGGTAGGTCGCCGGCGGGCGGACGTCGCCGTCGATCACCGACAGCGGCTCGGCCCAGCGGGGGAGATTGGTGCCCCGCGCGGGGACGTAGGCGAGGACCAGGGCGTTGCCCGTCCGGCGGCCGGCACGGCCGATGCGCTGCTGATACCCGGCGACCGACTTCGGCAGGGACGACAGCATGACCGTCGACAGGTCGCCGATGTCGATGCCCAGCTCGAGGGTGGGCGTGGCCACGAGGACGTTCGGGTCGCCGGGCAGCTCGTCCCGGCGGAAGGCCTGCTCCCGCTCCAGCCGCGTGTCGTCAGGCAAGAGACTGGTGTGCTCGGCGGCGACCACACGCCTGGCCTGGGGGCTGGCGTAGAGGGTCCGGTAGTAGTCATCACCCCGTCGCTCCCGGCCGAGACGTCCGGTGCAGCCGGCGCGCACGCAGGGCGCGCCGTCCAGCTCATCGACGACCTGTGTGGTCCCTGGGACGGCGGTGTGACAGACCGGGCACCGGAGCAGGTGCTCACCCGACTGGAGGGCCTCTTCGGACGGCACGGTCACTGCGACGTTCTGCGGCGGCAGTGCCCAGATGCGGGCACCGCCGTTGCTGGTGACCGCGGTCAGGGTGCCGGCGTCGACGAGGACATCGAGCAGGTGGCGGGTGATCACCGCACCGTCGTTGGGGCTTATGTCGAGGCAGGCGGAGGCCCAGCGTGCGTACCAGGAACGTGCACCGCTGATCGACGCCAGCAGCTCGGAACCCTTTGCCGTGGTGGGGAAGGCAGGGGCGGCGCGGCCGGACGGGAAGGCCGGCATGCCGCCGGCCCGGTCCCGACCACCCCAGATCCGCCATCGGTTGCCGTCGGCAGCCAGGTAGGCACCGAGCCAGGGGTGGTGAATGCCGCCCTGACTGCGGATGCGGTCGAGGACGCCGCGCACCCACCACATCAGGCTGGTGCCGCGGCCGGCCACCCAGGAGCCGTCGAGGTCGGGGGAGAGTGCGTGCCGCTGGACGGCGGCGTCGAGCGCAGCGGCGCCGAGGCCATGGACGTCGTCAGTGCCTCCGGCGAGCACCTCGGCGACCGCGCTGCCGGTGAGCTCCAGCGTGCGGCCCAGGCGCGAGTTGAGCCCGAACTCCAGGGCGATGTCGAAGGCCAGCCTCTTGGCGACCCGCCGACGGGCCCGCTCGACCTGGGCGTCCGAGGCGTCGGGGTCCAGGAACGCCCGGAAGTCCCTGTTGCCGACGAGGACCGGCGGGACGAGGACGTGCCGTCGGTGCGGGTCGTCGCCGGCGGCGGTGAGGACGGCGTCGGCGAGTTCAGGCAGGGTTGCCCGCTGCTCAGTGAGGGCGGTGCGCAGGGCGCCGCGGAAGGTCAGCGTGTGGGATCGGGCCTGGACGAAGCCGGCTCGGTGGGCGGCATCCTGGACGCTGTCGGTGAACAGCAGCGTCTTCTTCTCCGCGCGCTCCAGGTGCTCGCTGGCGAACACGCTGGACAGCGACACCGACGCCAAGGTGGCGATCCCGCTACCGAGGAAGCGGATGCCGTTCTCCCGCTCGCATGCGGGGCAGACGTCGCGCTGATCGGGGGTGCGGCGATCGGCGCGGTCGTCGTCGCCGTTGACCAGCACCGGGACGATCGGGTTCTCTTCTAGGGAGGCGACGTCGAGATCCGGCGGGCCGGTCAGGAGCTCCCGGTTCTTGGTGTCGAACCACATCAGCCCCGTGGCCGCCTTGCCGCTGTCGAGATCGGCCGCCTCGCCCGGCGCGAACATCAGTGACCGGACGCGCCGGTTCTCGCGGAGGGCCTCGGCGCGGATGCTCGCCGCGTCGGTCTCGACGGAGTGTCCGGTGGGGGCGATGAGCACACGCCAGCCCGATCGTCCGCAGAAACGGCAGTAGATCGCCGGCAGGTAGAGCTGGCCGCCGGTGTCGACGCCGTCGTCAGTCCACCGGAAACGGGGGGTGTTGTCGGCGAGGCGCTCGACCCGGCTGACCTCGCGGACCCACAGCTGGACGTCCGTGGAGAGGAACCGGGGTCCGGCGCCTGCCTCGGTCATGCCGACCCGGGCCAGGCTCAGCAGCCCGAGAAGGGCGTCGAGGAGCAGGACGCCGTCTTGGTTGGCGGGGCTGCGGTCGGTGGGAAAGAGCCGGCGGGCGAGGTCGGCGACGTCACTCGGAGTTGTCGCAACCCGCAGCAGCTGCTTGGTGAGGTCGTGGTGGGTGAGCAGCCAGCCGAGCTCGCCGTGGCCGCTGAGGCCGTGGACGAGGTGCTGCGCGTCCTCGTCGTTGAGGTCGTTGAGGTGCTCGCCCCGCTTGGGTTGCTCCACGAAGAGCTCGCGGATGAGCGCCCTGATGATCTCGTCCGGGGTGGTCGCCTGGCGGAGTTCACCCGCGACCCTGGGGAGGTCGAGGTAGCCGCGCGGGCGGGTGACACCAGGGCGGGCGTCCGAGGCCTCGCGTTCGGCAAGCCACTCCTCGGAAGTCACGCGGTCCTCGGCGACGATGACATCCGGCTCGATCTCGCGGCCGAAGACGGTGGCGGCGAAGGTCAACAGGGCGCTCGGGTCGCCGCTGCCCAGGGTGGCCGACGTGGCCACCGGAACGACGTCGCCGAGCGGCCGGCCCGGCTCGTCGACGCCGAGGACCAGCCCCAGACGGCGGAGCAGCATCGCGACGTCGGTGCCCTGGGCGCCGTCGTAGGTGTGGAACTCGTCGAGGACCAGGTAGCGCAGGCTCTCGCGGGACAGCTGCCACAGCGGTGCGTCCGACGGCCGTAGGAGCAACTGGTCGAGCATCTTGTAGTTGGTGAGCAGGATGTCCGGCGGATCGGACTGCATGACCGCGCGGTCGGTGATCAGTCCGTCCTGGGTCACCCGGGTGGTCGGCGCGTTCTTGTCACCGGTGTACAGGCCTGCGGTCACGTCGGACAGGCGGGGGTCGCCGGTGATGAGCTGGGCCAGGCGACCGGCCTGGTCGTTGGCCAGCGCGTTCATCGGGTAGAGGACCAGCGCCTTGATGCCGCGCTGTCCGGCCCGGCGCGCCCGCAGGACGTGATCGAGGATGGGGACGAGGAACGACTCCGTCTTTCCGGAGCCGGTCCCGGTTGTGACGATGGTCGGCCGCGGATCGCCCTGCTTCGACGAAAGCCGCGAGAAGGCGACCGCCTGGTGCCGGTAGGGCGCGAAGCCCTCCGGGAACCACTCCAGCGGCGCGGCCCAGTCCTCGTCGGCCGGCCGGAACGGCAGCCGCAGTCGGACGTACGGCCCTCGGAAGATGCCCTCCTGCGGGTCGGTGAGGAAGTCCTCTAGCGCGATACGGACCTCGTCGTCGGCGAGCGCGAACGTCGTGCCGAGGTAGTCGATCAAGGCACGCCGAAGGTCCGCCGCCTGCAGCGACGGGAGCAGTGACGTCATCGGTCGTCCGACTGCCGTTCAGCGGCCCAACTCGGTGTTGTGGCAGCGACCGCCATGAAGACAGTACCCATTACCGGGCGCCGTCCTCGGGCGCCTTGGCGGCGATGGCGCTGAAGTGCGTGTGGGCAGTTCTCAGGTCCGCCTCACGATCGACACCTGTGAACGGCAGCTCGTACACCGTTCCATCCAGTGTGCGAGCCGTCTCTGACAGTGGAGTGCTACTTGCGCGGTACGCCTTGACGATCTCGCGCGGGACCTGCTGTCCGTTGTTGTCGTACAGCGCTTCCCTCTCGTATGCCTGCAAGACGGGAAACTGTGTTCGGTAAATTGTCACCAATTCCTCGGCAGTGATGCCCAACATGACGGCCACGATTGCATCAATCTCAACAAGTGCTTGGCGGCGGTCAGCGTCATGGCGAAGAGGTGTATCCCAAGACCAGTCGTGCTCGATGTGCCCGAGGCGGGGTCGGTTCGGAAAGGCGGTGGTGATGCTGGGTACCCAGTCATCATTTCGCCAGATTGGCGAAGCGAGTTCCTTCCAGAGCCCGGCATAGTGCTCAACGAGCGCATTCAGTCGAAGGGCTCGAAGAATGAGGTGCTCCTCGAGCGCATGACCACGAACGTGTGGCAGGCGTCGAACAAATCCATGCTTCAGTTCGCTTGCTCCAGCGGCCTTTACCATGAAGTCGGACACGATCGAAGCCCAGGTGCCGGCCGCGATAACCAGGTCTCGTGCAGATATGCCACCGAGAGAGAGGACCGTGCCTACAAAGGTCGGCCCTGGGGGCGCAAGGGCTGCATGCAGGGACCGGACGGTAGCTGAGTCGGCCATGCGGCGCCAAGCTAGGCGGGGGTAAGCGCTCGCGGCCCGCCCATTCCACTTGGGATACTCCGCTTCGAAATGCGAGCGCGGTACCGCACGTCGGTAGTTCGTTCGGGGAATGAAGTCAGGACCGATTGAAGCTAGGTCAATCGGCTCCATCTTCCCAGAAGAGCTGGGCTGCTGGAAAAGAGGAGTCGCCACCGTCAGATGGGGACCTTGAAAGATGATGCTTCCCCAGTTGTCCGGCGTAGACACGGAACCCTCGAATATCCCTCTCTTGCGATCCTGATCCTCTTCCCAGCCGCGCGTCCACTCGAAGCCCACCTCACCGAGGCGCGGCGCCGTTGCAAGCTTCTCCAGCACCACAGAGCTAGCCCGGTTGGCCGGGTAGAGCATTCGCGCTTCGATCGCTGGCGTGCCTGGCTCATCCAGTAGTGCGGCCCAGCCACTCAAGACGGTCTCAGTGACATGGATAATCCGCTCTGCGTGCGGGCGCAGATCCCACGCGTCATTCTCGTCTCGTAGGCCGGGCGGTGGGCCGGACCCGTCGTGCTTCAAGGATCGGTCAATGACTTGGGGGCCGAAGATCCATGCTGCATGCAAAAATCCAACAGGCTTTGGATTCCCGTAGATGTGAAACCCAAAAGTCTTCTTGTGGCCGATCTCTGGGAATTGAAACGTATTGTTGTGCAGTCGCCAGTGTCGGCGCAGGCGCTGATAGGTCTCGCGCCGAAGGGCGTTGGCACCCGCTTCGGTGAAGTGAGATTCAGGATGAATGAGCCCGGCGATGCCGGTTGAACTCAAGGAACGCCAAGCTCTATCCATGAAGCATCGATAAAGGTCCGGCTGAAGTCCAGTGAGCACGGGTCTGTCCACGGGGCTGCCAAGGTGTTCGCTAATGCCCGCGACTTGGACTCGCTCATCCAAGAAGCGATCGAGTACCTCTGCTTGGGCCAGGTTGCGACTGCGACGCGCCTTCTTCGTCGCCTCTGCGGGTTTGGTGGCGAGCTGCCACCAAGGATCTTCTTCGGCGAGGGCGGCCGACTCATCCCAGCGCGGTCGAACCCAGGGTGGATTCCCTACCTGGAGATCGAATCCCCCTCTGGCGAAGACGGGTGTGAAGTCGAGTTCCCAATGGAAGAAACCCTGCTGGGCGGCGATCTCTTCGATGACCTGCAGCCAGGGAAACCGCTCAGTTGTCCACTTTCTGGACCGGGCGCCAGCGAAACTAAGTTCCATCTCCTCGGCCTGAGCCAGTTCTTCCCAGCTCGTCTGGTCGCTGAACCCGATCTGTCCGACTGTGAACCGCTTGCCGGTCGGTGCCTTGGCCTCGACCCCGAGGATCGACTCCAGCGCACCAAGCCAGTCCTGCCAGCTCGGCGGGTGGATGCGCTGACCGTCAGGAGTGCGTCGATCGGTCAGGGGCCAGAACCACAGTGCGCACCAGGCGTCCATGACGCGGCGGAGCCGGCGATAGGCACCTTCGGGGTCATTGAGCACTGCCTCGATCTGCTCCCGGGACACCGCGCCGGTGGCCTCGGGGAGGTCCTTGGCGCCCCAGACGTCCACGTGCCGACGGATCTCCGACTCGGCGATGGTGAGCCGGCGGAGGGTCAGCTGCCAGAGCTTCTCCACGCGGCGGGCCAGCGACACGAGCCGCGCTTGGTCCGGCTTCGACGGCGGCGTCCGCACGTCCTTCTGCCACGCGCGCAGCCGCTCACGGGCCTCGGGGGCGTACTGCTTGGCCTCGGCCGCGTCCGCGCCGGCGCCCCAGCCCTGGGCCGGGAGCAGGAAGTGGTGGATCCGACCGGAGACGTCGACCGAGCCGTCCATGAGCGTGCTCAGCGGCACGTCCTCTGGCACCGTGGTCAGCCACGCCTTCTTGGGCAGGTCCCGGTTCGGTGAGTAGAAGGCCCGTCGGGCGCCGATCAGTGAGTTGCCGCGGCGCAGGTGCAGACCGAACCAGGGGGCCTGGAGCGACGAGTCCATGGTGTCGAGCCACAGTGAGACCTCCGCGAGCTCGACGGCGGTCTCGTTGAGGTCGACGCCATAGACCTGGTGAAGCGCGAGGTAGGCCTTCACCTTCTGCAGCTCGGCCGGGTACCGGTCGGCCGGGATCTGTTCGCCCACCTCTTCCTGGCGCCGCTTGAGGTAGCGGTCGGCCAACTGGCGAACCGCCTCGATGGCGAACGCCCCCGAGCCGAGGGCAGGCTCACAGATGGTCAGCCGCAGCATGTCCGCGGCCGGCGTCTCGGTGTCGTCCTGGTCGAGCAGCTCCTCGAGGCTGTGGTGCACCACCGACCGGGTGAGCACCTCGGGGGTGTAATACGACGCCGACTGCTGCCGTTCCCGACCCGCGAGCCGGTAGACGAACGTTCCTCGTCGGTGCAGCACCGGCTTTGGCTCACCGGTGATGGGGTCCAGTGTCCGCACGAGGTGCTCGGGGTCGACGTCGTCCACGCGGGTGACCGGCAGGACCCAGGTGCCCTTCTCCGGGTTGCCGTTCGGCGCGACCTCGTAGAGGTCCTCCTCGGCGAAGAACCCGGTGTAGCTCATCAGGCCCTCGTACACCGCCCCGAGCTGGTTGATCCCGAGCTCCGCGTAGGAGATGAAGCCGCGGTCGCCGCCCTTCTTCGCCTTGCTCAGCAGCAGATGCGAGAGCACCTGCTGCACAGCGTCGTTCCCGAGCTTCACCTCGTCGATGAGCGCGGTGGCCTGCTGGCCGAAGAGGTCGGCGCGCAGCGATCGGAACGCGAGCCCACGGCCGCTGGCATCAGCAGCAACCTCGTGGCCCTCGTCGATCAGCCGGAAGAGGAGCGCGAGCGACTCATAGAGGTGCGTGCCGCGCTTGGCGCGGTCGGTGGTCAGCTGGGCCAGGGTCAGGTCGCGTAACCGGTCGATCCCGTAGCCGGCGCGGTACTGCGGATCGGTCACCGGCAGGACGCCGAGCTCGGTCGACGTCTCGGCGTAGAGGACGAACAGGATCCGGTAGAGGAAGCGCAGCGACTGGCGGGTGAGGTCCCGGGCCAGCCCGAGCTCCCCTTCGACCGGCAGGCCCTCGGCGCGTCGGCGCCGGACGACCTCGTTGGCGATGATCTCGACCGACAGGCGGATGCCCTCGCGCAGGTCCTTGGAGACGCCGACGGTGTGCTGCACCGACTCGCCGAGGATGTCAGCCCACAAGGTCGAGCCGTCAGGGCGGGGGAGGACCGTGTCTCGCCCGAGCAGGGCGACCGCGTGCTCCGTCTCCCCGGCGCGCTTGGTGTCCCGACGCTCGGCAACCAACCCGAAATCGACGCCGAGCCAGCGACCCTCCGGCCAGCGGGTCCGCTCGGCCAGGAGGACCCAGCGGCCGGCCAGGACCAGGATGAACGGCGGCGCGTCGTCGGAGTGGAACAGCTCGGAGACGACCTTGCTGGTGGCTGCGACAGGCGCACCGTCGAGAGTCGCCGCCTCGAGCAGCCGGCCGGCTCCCGTGGCGTCGAGGACGTCCTCGACGCTCTGTGCCGGCCGCGCCTCGAGGATCACCAGGCTCACACCGGACGAGCCGCGGAGCACGACCGCGCCCGGCACGGTCACCTCGGCCGCGCCCCGGGCCGTCGTCCACTTGTCCGGCTTCCCGGCGTATCCGAGAGCCTCCCGGACGACTGCATGCAACTCACGGGCCGGGTCCGTGTCGTCGGCGGTCAGGGTGCTGGTGGCTCGCGCGATGGTGGTCGCGGCCTTCTGCAGCCGGGAGCGGCTCGAGGGGCGGCCCGCCTCTTCCTCCTCGTCCCAGGCGGTGCGCAGGGCGTTGACCTGGCCGAGGAAGGAGCCGCTCTTGGCGTCGGTCGTCAGGTAGTGCTCGGAGATCCACTCCTCGCTGACGACGATCGAGTCGAACGACGGCATCAGGCCACCTCCACCGGCGCCGTTGCAGGGACCACGAGCAGCAGGGGACGGACCAGCTGCTGGCTCGCGGCGAGTGACTCGGCGATCTCGCGCTCGGCGACGATTCGCTTCTCGTGCTGAGTGAGTTTGTTGCGGGCGGCGCCGCTCAGGCCGAGGTCGATAGCAAGTTGCTGCCAGCCGTGTGAGCGGTCGCGGAAGGCCGCCAGGCGCTGCTCCAGCTCGGCGCGCTGCTGCTGCTCGGTGAGGCTGAGCGTGGCGGTCGCCCGGTCGACCGCGGGTGCGATGAGCGCCTGCAGCTCCGCGGTGATCGGGACGCCGCCGGGGTTGGCGCCGCCGGCGCGCAGGCCGGTGGCGTCGAGGAATTCGAGATCCGGTTGCACCTCGGCGAGGCCCATTGTCGGGTCACCCGTCGGAAAGGCGACGGTGACGAACTGGCGGGAGACCACCTGACCGCGGCGGTTCATCAGCGTGGCCAGCAGGACGACGGTGGGCGCGTCGACGTCGCCGTAGGCGGCGAACACCTCGTTGCGGCCCAGGTCGGAGAGCACCTTGTCGGCCACCCAGTCGAGGACCGGGTGCAGCGGGGACAGGTAGTGCGCCGCCGGCCAGATGGTCGTGCTCCCCTTGTCGCGTGCCGCCCGGAGGTGGGCGGTGCCGACCTCGGGCGTGGTGGCGAGGATCAGCCGCTGCTTGACCTTGTGGTCGCGCAGGTATCCCTGGGGGAGGGCGTCCAGCCGGGCCCGCAGGTCAGCCGGGGGCGCGAGCTCGACCAGGCCCTGCTGCGGATAGGTCCGCCATCCGACTCCGGGTTGGAAGCGGGCGTCCGGGTCGTGCGCCGGGTCGTCGTAGATCTCGGCGAGGGCGGTGCTCAGGAAGTCGAGGTCGGTGGGGAACAGCGCGTGGCCGTCGTCCACCGGCGGTGAGTCGAGTACGTACTGGTCCGCCGTCCCGAAGAGCTGATCCAGAGCCGCCAACGGGTCGTCGGACTCCAGGACCTGCTGAGGGGACGGGACGACGTCGTCCAGGTCGGCGGTGCCCTTGGCGAGCATGTCCCGGATCTCGTCCTCCTCGAGCTTGGCCGAGTGCTTGCTCATCAGAGCGCCGGCGTCGCCGAGGGTGGTGTGGGCCTCGTGCTCCTTGGCCAGCAGGCGGTGCAGGACCCGGACGTCGCCGGAGAAGCGGTCGTGGCTGGGCATGAGAGCGAGGGCGGCGATCCGCGGCGGGTGCTGCTGGCCGTAGCGGTCGATGCGGCCGTTGCGCTGCTCGATCCGGATGAGGCTCCAGGGCAGGTCGACGTGCACGAGGTCGTGGCACTGGGCGTGCAGGTTGACGCCCTCGCTGGCGACGTCGCCGGTGATGAGAACCCGAACGGAGGAGTGGGCGAGCTTGAAGTCCTCGACGATGCGCTGCTGCACGACATCGGGGAGTCCACCGTGGAGGACGGCGAACTGCTCGGACTTCATGCCGAGCGCGACGGGCAGAGTGTCGTTGAGCCACTCGAGGGTGGCGACCCGCTCGGCGAAGAGGACCACGCGGGTGGCAGACGCCCTGCCGATTCCGATGCTCATGAGGTGCTCGACGAGCTTCGTCAGCTTGGCGGAGTTGCCGTAGACCTTGTCGGCGAGGGCGTCGAGCCGGTCGAGGGCCTCGGCCTCGCGGGCGCCGGCGTCCGTGTCGATGTCCAAGCGCTTGCGGCGGTTGCGGACGGACTCCTGCAGGGCGGCGGGCGAGGAGAGGGAGGCCTTGGCGAGGGTCCAGGGGAACAGGGCGCTGCGCTCGCCGGAGTAGGGAGAGCGGCCGTTCTCCGGGTAGAGCCAGGTGTCGGCGATCTCGGCGGCGAGGGCGTCCTCCTCGGGTGAAGCTTCCACCGCGATGACCTCGGGCTGCAGTCGCTCGGCCCAGTCGGCGCCGACCTGCGCAGCCACGGCAGGGGAGTGCCGGTGGCGGCGGAGGAGGAGACGGTGGACGTCCTCGTCGCTGAATTCGCCTTCCGGCGTGACCGCGGTGGGGTCGAGTAGCCGCAGGAGTTCGGCGAAGGACTCCTTCTTGCCGTTGTGCGGCGTGGCCGAGGCGAGGATGAGGGCCTCGGTGTTGGGAGCGAGGACCGAGGCCAGTTCGTTGTTGAGGGTCGCGGTGTTGGTGATGTTGTGCGACTCGTCGATGACGACGGCGTCCCACCGCTGCTTCTCCAGGTAGGCCCGGTACTGGGCGCCCTTGAGCGTGTCGATCGAGACGATGACCCGGTTGAAGTAGGTGAACGGGTTGCGGGAGGCCGGCAGGGTCTGGCGGATTCGCTGGATGCCCTCGCTGTCGAGGCGGACGAGGGGGAGAGCGAACCGGGTCCACAGCTCGTGCTGCATCTGGTCGAGCACGTGCCGCGGGGTGACGACGAGAATCCGTTCGGCCCGGCCGCGACGGGCGAGCTCGGACAGGATCATGCCGATCTCGAGTGTCTTGCCGAGGCCGACGGCGTCGGCGATGAGCAGCCGCGGGCGGAGGTTGGTCTCGGCGAGGGCGTGTGCGACGGCCTGGCGCTGGTAAATCAGCGGGTCGGACAGCATGCGGTGGGAGACCGCGAGCCGTGGGTCGCCGTGGGGGACCGGCGTCTTGCGCAGGGTCGCCTCCAGCCACAGCCGGGCGCGGCGGTACCGCGGTGAGATGTCGGCGACCAGCTTGGCGTTGCGCGGGTCGAGCTCCTCGATGCAGTCGAGGTCGCTGAAGAAGACGGCGCTCTGGCCGCGGACCAGCTCGGTCAGGCCACGGACCTCGAGCCGCCAGACGCCGGCCGTGTTCTCTGCTGCCGTGACGAGCCACTCCTCGTCGCGCACGACCACGAGAGATCCGGGCGCGACGGACAGTGCTTCCCCCGTTGCCATGCGTCAATCATGACCGGTGCCGTTCCGTTCGTCCCCCACCGCCCGGGGCGGCAGTCACAGCAGCACCTGTGGCAACGGAGACCACGATCGCCGTTCCGCCGCGAACGGGCAGAACTGAAGACGAGTCTGTCTTCAGCGCCTGCCGGCGAGCAGACGGCTCCGCGCCCACTCGCCGGCCCGACGGGTCAGGACCGGGGGCCCTTGGCCCAGGACGGGTCAAGGAGGGTCATCGTCCCGTCCTGCGCGTAGACGATGTCGACGGCCAGCGGCTTCTCCGAGGCGGGTGCGAGTGCCCGACGGATGTCGTTCGTCACGACGTGGAGCAGGTACTGGTGGAAGAGGGCGTGCTCGGTTCGCCCGTTGCTCCACCAGCCGGACAGGATCCCGTCAGGCATCTTCAGTTGGACGGTGTCGAGTCGGTCCGCCAGTCCCTGGAGCTGCGACTCGACCTCGAGGACGTCGGCCAGGCTGCGTCGCAACAGCGCCATGATCTTGTCCACAGACTGCCCCTGGCTGTCACGGCGAGTTGACTGTTCCGCCACCAGCAGGATCCGTGCGCGCTCCAGTTGTAGCGCCGAGAACACCAGTTCGAGCTCCGGCTGCATCTGTCGAGGCTCAAGGCCGAGCTTCCGGAGTTCCCGCCCGAGGGCGTCCGGCGTCGGTTCCGCCTCGATGACCTCGCCTATGGCCGCCAGACGGCTCGCCTTCCTCGCCGTCTTCTCGAACGCCTTGCGCGCATGGAAGGCTGCTGCGTCCACGCCATTCGGGGAACCGAGGGGCTGCCCGCCGACCAGGACGGCCGCGGCCTCCTTCAGGAGTTGCCACGAGGCCTTGAGCTCGGCGATGGTCTCATCCTCCTGCTCCTGCTTGACGAGCCTGAGCGCTTCCTCGATCCGGTCGAACCGAGCCAGTTCGTCCTTGCGCGCCTGGTACTCCAGGATGGCGGTGACCGCGGCGAGCGCGACGCTGATCCCGACCGAGGACAGGACAGCGCTACGGTTGAGCCTCACCGGAACGAAGCCAGCGTGACCACGGACGTTTCCGGCACCATCGACGATGGGGGATCGCAGGCCCACGCCTGCAGCTGCCTGCATCGGTCGCAGGGCGCCACTGGCCACGCCTGCCGCCAGATCGCTCGGCACGACCATCCGATACAGGGTGCCCGTGGATGAGGTCCTCCCCGTGGAAGCGAAGATGGCGGAGATGGCGCGGCCGATCTCGGAGGCAGGACTGATGTTCATAGCGTGAAAGGCCGACGTGTCGCCGTGCCACTCGGCTGCCTCGACCGTCATGGAAGGCACACCGGCGAGTTCGTCGAGCAGACGAGAGATGACAGCTCGGCTGTCGCCGTCGGAGTCGACACCCGCTAGTAGGTCGTCCAAGCCGCGCAGGTTGGTACTGGGCAGCGGGACGACGACCTTATTTACTTCTTCGCGGGGCGCCACGGTGGCTCACTCTCTCCAGGGTTCCTGCGCAGTGACTGGTGATTGCTCGGCGACTCAGCATGACGGTCCGTGCCCACGCAACCAGGTCGCTCGACACGCATGTCTCCACAAAGGTGAAGGCGCTTGCCCGGGTCATTGCGTCCGCTGAGTCCCGGGCGCACCTCGGCCCGTCTGGCCTTGTCCCAGGCCTGCCGAGTGGGCATGCCCGGGACACGGCTCAACTCTGGGCCGTGTGGCGCGTACCCACGCGCCGGGCCCCCACGCGCAGAGCGCCCCGCAGTGATCGCTTGGCCGACCCCTTCGCGCCGACCGCCTCCGCGACGCTCGGCGCCAGGGCCCATCCTCGGGCCGCGATTCGACGCCCGGCCGTCTCAGTGGCATCCGACCGCCGGCCAGTGGATGGCCCGAGCGGGAGCTTGTCCCAGTCGTGATTGGGCGGGAAGTGGGCCTGCAACCAGGCGTCGTAGGCGGCTGCGTCGTCGCGGACGAAGCCGGTCTCCGCCTCCGGTGGAATACCGGCCGTCGTCAGGTTGAGCACCCGTGCCAGGTCGTTGACCTGACTGGCCTTGGGGCCCTCGTCTCCGCCGATCTCCTGGAGCTGGTCGACCATTCCAAGGGCCAACGGCCGGCAACGGACCAGCGGGCGGTGGAGGTAGCTGTTCGGCATGTCCTGGCGGATGAACAGGAACTCGACCGGGCTGTAGTCCTCGCCGTCGCGGAAGAGCTCCGCCCCCCACCACAGGCGGGCCAAAGCCTGCTTGTTGATGGCGCCGAACCAGCGTTCGCGTGCCACCCCTTCGGCGCCCGTCCACCGGTAGGTCACATAGCCCCGGTATCGGAGGGCGAGCCAATGCCACAGGCCACGGTGCCCGGCCTCGGACCTGGTGAGCCGAAGAGCTGCGTGCAGTCGCGGGGCCAACCATCGGTCGGATTCCTCAGCGGACGCCCAGCGACGCTGGTCGACGAGCTCGTGGAAGCGCCGCATGAGCCCATCGAGGACATCGACAGGAACGGTCTGACCGTGTCGCTCGACGACTTTTTCGAGGGCGTCGAAACTCGCGCCGCCCTCCGCCAGCCGCTCTCGCTCGAAGCCGTCGAGCTCTCGAGTGAACCGGTGCAGCGTCTCGGCCATCAGCGGACCTCCTCGGCGAAGTCGACGATGTTCTGGTTGAGTGATACGAGCTCACCGATGGCGAGCTCGACCTCGGACCACACGGCCCGGAGATCGGCGAGCGAGCCCTGGGCCTGGTACACGCGGGTGTAGAGGTCCTGTACGTCGGACACCGAGCGCATGACGTCCGCGACTGCCCCGCAGGCCTGCCGGAGCACCGGGTCTTCCGGTGGAACGGCCTCCTCGTTGCCGGCCGAGTTGGTGACGAGCTCGTCGAACGCCGCTTGGACGAGGGTGCGGGTCACCGATGCGGCGATAATCGTCGAGAAGGTGTCGCGAAGACGACGCCGTTCTTCTTTCGCGTACTCGTTGAGGAGCAACTTCTGAAATTGCTTCTGGCCGCTGTTCAGGTACAGGACCGGGGTCGAGCCCTCCAGCGCGACGGCGTAGGGCGCAGACGAGTACGTGCGGCACAGGAGCGGCGCATCCGTCCCACTGAAGTCGACCCATCTCGTCGTGACGGGGGTCCGCGTCGCCGCTGCGGGTGGGGTTCCCTTCTCGAGGACCACGGACCACGGACCACGGCGAGGACGAGCCGCGGAGGAGTGGACGGTCATCCGCGTCCGGCGCGGTCACGTACGCCTGCAGCGTCATGACGCCGCCCAGCTCCGCGCGCCGAGCCCGAAGCTGTCCTTGCCAGTGATCAGTCCACACCGCGCGGAGCACGGCAGGGATGCGGCTGTTCGTCGTCCCGCTCGACAACATCACGTACGCGTGGCAGGTGACGTGTGCAAGGTCGGAGGGTCGTGGCTCCGCGGCAGCAACCTCTACGTCGATCTCCAGCAGCTCCCAGTCGGCCTCCACCCCGTCGAGGTGGATCCGCTGCAGAGCGTCGTCGACGACGTCGGCCGGCACCCCGTCGAACCTGACCGCGGCGACGGTGAGGGCCATCGCCCGTCTGAACTGGGGCCAGGCGTAGCGAGCGGTCATGCTCCCTCCTCCGTCTGCAGGGGGCCGGTGGGGCCGGTCAGGACGTCCATGACGGACATGTCCGCCGGGATGGGGAGATCCGCGATCGATGTCCCCTTGAAGCGAGCGGTGACCTTGCGGGCACGGGGTCGAGCGGGGATGAGTACGCGTCCGCCGGCGGTACTGCACCCGTCGACAGCGACGAGGTCCCCAGACCACTTCACCGACTGCCGTCCACCGTCCAGCCCGACGAGGACCAGCGAGGGTTCGAGCGACCAGCCGTCGTCGCGGTTCTTGGCCTGGACCTCGACCTCGACCTGCCAACTCCCGTCCCGCACCTTCCAGTCGACGATCTCGATGACCGGCTTCCGCGGGGCGCCGCCTGCACTGACGCTGCCGGGCGTGTCGCTCTTCAGAAAGCGGAGATGTCGCAGGACGCTCTGAGGCCCCTTGTCGTCCGGAGTCGGGATCACGTCAAAGAGCTCGTCGAGGGCTTCGCGGACCCGCCGGTCAATCGCGATCAGGTTCGGCACCCATGGCGCGATGTAATTGGCTGTCAGGTTGACCTGTGAAGTCTGGTGTCGCCCGCTGCCAGGGATCCACCTGTCGTGCGCCGGTGGTTCGGAGAAGCGCAGGAAGTCGTCGGCTCGCCGGTCATCCGTAGTCGGGGCGGTCGGGGTCACCGCGGCACCTGCGACGACGAACGCGTGGTACCGCCGGCCCTCGTAGCGCTTGTCGATCGTCTGCACGACCATCTCAGGCTTCCTGAACAGGCAGACCCGGTCCTCGAGCCCGTCTCGGTTGTCGTCCGAGAGCGTCACGACCAGACGAGCCTGGTGCGTGAACCGGTCGTGCTGGTCGCCGGTGCGGCGGCGTGAGACCTCGATCGGTAGGGGACGGACCACGACGTCGTAGGGCTTCTCCAGGGTCTGGTCGACGTCACCCGCGTCGTAGCGCTTTAGGGCCCGGACCAGTTCGGCGTACGTCTCGGACGGGTCGACGGGCGTGTCACTCTTCAGCGTGCCGTTGTCCACGTGTCGGATGCGGACGCGCATGCCGCCGCGAGTGAGCAATGGCCAGAAGCTCTCCTCGATCCCGTAGCGGAGCCCGCGGGCGAGTCGCTCCACGACCTTGCCCGGCGTCTCGTCCTCGGTCACCGGGTCGTCGGGGTCGTAGAAGGCCAGGACCAGCGCCGAGGTGCCCGGGCGATCGTCCTCTCGGTGCAGGTGCAGGCGGCGCACGAGGTCCTCGCTGTTCCAGGTGCTCCGCGCTGCGCCGTCCTCGTCGGGCACGCCGAAGTAGCCGCGGCCCTGGTAGGCCTTGCCGCCGACTCGGTGCACGGTGCCCTGGTTGACTCCGAAGACGCGGTTGAGCCGGTTCCCTTGAACAGCGTCCTCAGCCGAGAGGACGCTGTTAAACAGGACGGTCTGCAGACCGCTGAACCGCCAGTAGACGGCCTTGCCGAGGCCGAAGGACCCACCGGAGGCCTGGTCCTTGCCGCTGAACAGGTCCAGGCGGCAGAGTTTGATGAAGTTGCCGTACTTGTCCTCGGGGGTTTCGGCGTCGGGGAACTCAGGTCCCGTCAGACCCCGGCAGCCGTAGTCGTCGATGCGCAGGAGGACGAGGCGGTCGGACTGCCCGAGGGCCTCGAGGCCGGCGCGGATCTGACCCGCCGCAACGGCTCCGTTGGCACCGGCGGTCATGGCCTGCAGATGCGGGCGCAGCACCGACTCCCATCCGAGGGCGGACTCGAAGTCGCGGCGGGCGTCCCCGGTCAGGGTGATGAAGGTGTAGACGAGGTCCGCACTCGTCCCGACACGCGCGTCCGCGGAGTTCTGGCAGCTCTCTCGAGCCAGGGAGGTCAGACCGGCGTTGACCGTCCACTGGTTGGCGTTGCCGTAGTTGCCGTAGGTCTTGCTCTGCTCCTCCCAGGTCCACTGGCAGGCGCTCATGCATGACTCCTCTCACGTACTCCTCGAAGGAGCACGTCGGTTCGACTGGGGTCTCTTTCGGAGAGACGCAGGCCCGACTGCAGTCGGAGTCGAGACCGACACCACGGGTGCCGCTGGGCTGAAGGGCGCGACGGCTGTGGAGGCGTCTCAGTCGCGCAGCAGCTTGACCACCTCGGGCGGGACGGAGAACCCGGTGGTCGGCTGATAGCCCTTGACGTCGGGGTCGTACTGGGTGACGAGCAGTTCGTCTGCGTCCTCCGGCAGGTCACCGCAGTCGCGCATCACCTGAGCGATTCGAGTCGTGGGGCGCGTGAACCCGCGGAGCTTCCGCTTGGGCGAATAGCGCCCCAGCTCGTAGACCTCCGCCCTAGACACCGTTCGCCGTTCTCCGCGGCCCGCCGGATGGCCTTCGCCTGGACCGCTGCGCCGGCGGACGTCAGAGCGTCCAGCGCCTGCTCGAGGAGTTCACGCGTCCAACCCGACGGCTCGACGTCCTCCGGAACTGGCCGTGCGGCTTCGTCCTGCAACTCCGCGGCCAGGGCCAGAAGCCGCTCTCGTAGGTGCTCGGGCCAACCCGTGACATCGACGGCGATCTGCAGGACGGGGCGAGGCAGGTCCCGGATCGTGTCGGGCGAGCTGGTCAAGGAACTCCCTAAAAAGTCATTGCATTAGTTGGTCGGTAGCCGTCGGGCGCAGATGAGGGTGATCGCGAGTCGGGCCAGGGCGGTGATGGTCGTGGCGGTGCGGTCGTAGCGCGGGGCGAGGCGTTTGTAGGACAGCAGCCAGCCGAGGGTCCGTTCGACGACCCATCGGTGCCGGCCCAATCGGGCGCTGGAGTCGCGGCCGATGCGGGCGATCCGGGCGGTGATCCCGCGCCGGGGGAGGTAGCGGCGGACCCGCGGGTTGTCATAGCCCTTGTCCCCGTGCAGCTTGACCGGTCGGCGACGGGGATGTCCGCGGCCGCCGCGCTTGATCGCCGGCATCGAGTCCAGCAGTGGTTCGACGAACAGGCTGTCGTGCCGGTTGGCCGCTGAGACCAGCACGTTGAGCGGCAGGCCGTGGGCGTCGACGAGCAGGTGGTACTTGCTGCCGGCCTTGGCCCGGTCGGTCGGGTTCGGCCCGGTCAGCGCACCCCCCTTTTCGCCCGGACGCTGACCGAGTCCAAAGACGCCCGCGACCAGTCCAGCTCACCCTGCTCCCCGAGGCGATCGAGCACGGTCTGATGAACGCGTTCGAACACGCCGGCCTCGGCCCACTGGCGCATCCGCCGCCAGCAGGTCCAGCCCGACCCGAAGCCGAGCTCGCGGGGCAGCTTGGTCCAGTCGATGCCGGTGGAGAGCACGAAGGCGATGCCCTCGAGCACGTCCCGGTCGGAGACCCGAGGCCGGCCGGTGCGTCCGTGCACCGCCAGCGGCTGTGGTGGGATCAACGGCTCGAACAGCGTCCACAGCTCATCGCTGACCAGCCGGGGCGACGGGGAAGACGCCGGCGAGGACATGCTCGACAAGCTGCGCCGAACCGTCAGGGCCGAACAGGGCTCAACGACCTACTTCTGCAACGTCTTCTAAGGACTCGGAGGGACTTCAGACGTTCCGCCAAACTCTAGAGGCGTATCAACGGTACGTGCGTACTTGTAGTGGTGCGGTGGTCCGGCGGCAAGACCTGTGGTCCAGGGTGAAGACCTGATGACCTGATGGAGTGAGGCCAGGCGGTGATGGTTGCGCCTGCCGTTGGTCGCTCAGCGCTGCCCTCGAACACGATGCGACGATGCGCCCCTCCGTCACCGTGGCGGGGGAGAGGTCGAGCAGGGGAGTCATGAGGCAACCGCAGGACGATGACGGACGGCTGCTCGTCGCCACGTTTGAGGTGGAAGCCCGGAATTCCTGGCTCGACCTGATCCTGCACAGCGCGGGCGGGGCGGGCCGCGGGGGCGGTGTTGCGCGAAACCGGGACTATCCGCGCGCGCTGGAGATCTTGCTGGGGCGGCTCCGCACACTCGACGCCGTCCTGACGGACGCCGCCGTCGACTCGAAAGTGGTGGCCTCACTTCCTCCCGAGGAGCGCCGCCTGCGGCTGCAGGGAAGGGCCTATCCCGTAACCCTGCGCTTGGAGTCGGACATGGACGCGCTGCGTCGGACGATCACCCGGGCCCAGGGACCCATCGGCCGCTCACCCGCGGCCAAGCCGACGTCCCAGGGGAACGAGCGCAAACGGATCCGGTTGAGCTTCCGGATCCCGGGCTTCGTCGCCAAGCAGCGCGACGCGCACCGACTCGAGCTGGCGCTGGCGACCCTAAGCGTTGCTGGGCAGAACGGTGCGAGGCGCCACCGTGGGCAGGGAGCCATGGCCGACGCTGTTGTCCGGATCGCCGTTGAGCAGTTGGCCATGCGGCGGGCGACGGAGCACTACGAGTCCCAAGGGTGGGAAGTGGAGGACGTCGCCGCGACCAGCAGCTACGACCTTCACTGCCGGCGTGACGGCGAGGTGCGCTACGTGGAGGTCAAGGGGACCACGACAGCCGGCGACCATGTCCTGCTGACCCCGAACGAAGTCGCACTTGCGGTGGCCAATCCTTTGAACGCAGCGCTGTACGTGCTCAGTGACATCCGATTGGTCGCCGAACCTGGCCAGCCGGTGTCGGCCTCGGGCGGCGTTCCCTTGCTGCTCGACCCCTGGTCGCTGGACCCCGATCGGTTGTCGCCTACCGGGTACACCTACTCCTTGGACGGATGACGGCCGCGGGGCTCCCGCGGCGCCATGGGCGCAGGACTCTGCCTGCTGACTCGAATCCGTGAGCGCGGATCGGCGCGCGAGGTGTTCTGTCAGGCCATGAGCGTGTGCTCGTATGAGAGATGCTGCGGGCCGGCAAAGTGATGAGGTGCAGTCCAGCCGCTACGGCCAAGACCTGGACCTTGATCGCGTCCTGACGTGGTTCCAAAATAAGGAGGACGTGATCGGGACTCTTGGTCGCTGTATCCGGACAAGCCTGGACGAGGTGATCGACACCGCTCGGACGGGCCGTTGGGACCTCGATGCGTGCGGAGATCAAGAGAAGGCCTACGTCGGCGTCAAAGTGGAGCATGTCATTCGAGCCGCATTCGACCTGTCCTGTGGGCAGGAGGGGATGGACTACCGGGTCGATGGCGTCGACGTGGACTGCAAGTGGTCCAAGAACTTCGGTGGCTGGCAGATCCCCCGAGAGGCGGTCGGGCACATCTGCCTGGTGGTTTGGGCCGACGATTCCGCCTGTAGCTTCGCTGTGGGCGTGCTGCGCATCAATGAGGCGCTGCTCGTAGGGGGAAATCAGGACGGCAAGCGAACGGTGCGCATTTCGTCGAGTCGTTCCGCAGTTCGTTGGCTCGCTCCCAAGGGGAGCCCGCTGCCGCCCAACTTCCTGTTGCAGCTTCACTCCGAAGACCGTGAGGCCATCCTGAGGCACAGGGGTGGTGATGAGCGTGCGCGGGAGCTGTTCCGTCGATGTGACGGAGTGATCATCGACCGGCACACCATCGAGTCGATCGGGCAGCAGGTCGACGAAGGGCGCCGGTTCCGTGGTGCTACGCGCCAAGTTCTCCTAGAAGAGGGTTTCGAGGTGCTGAACGGACATCGACTGAGCAACCGTGCCCGTGCCATGGAACTCGGCGGCCCTGTTCCTGCGAACGGCAGCCAGTGGGTGTGTCTCAGAACTGACGGATCCTCGAGATCGCGGGCAGAGGAACGTCGGCGGCGCAACGTCCTTTTCACGCCGAGTGAAGTGAGTACACGGCCGACGTGACACTCGGTCTTGAGGTCTGCGCTAGCGAAGATACGACTTCACGTGAGCTGCCAGCGCAGTAGCCAAGCCCACCGGCACAGCATTGCCGATCTGCCTCGCGATCTCGATCTTCGAGCCACACCACCGGAACTTTTCCGGGAAGTCCTGGAGCAGAGCGGCTTCCAGGTGTGTGATCACTCGGTTGACCTGCTTGTCGGGGTTGTCCCGTTCCCACTGCGGGTGTAGGTAGCGCCCCTTCTCGGGCTTGAAGAACTCGGTGCGTATTGTCACCGAGGGGGCGTCCCATTCGAGGCGGCCCATGACGTCCGTGGTACCTGTGGGCTTCTTGCGCCAGCAGGGCGGCAGCAAATCCCGGGGGAGGTCGAAGCGCCCCCCGCCAGGTGGGATGTGGGCATAGCGCTTGAGTGAGGTATCCCGAGGACGGCGGCCGAAATGTAGGTCGAGTGACTTGAACTCGCCTGGGACCGTCTGGCCGAAGTATTTGGCAGTTTCTTCTGGGAGTTCCGTGGTGGTCGGTTCCTGAAGGTGGCCGATGCGGTCCCGCACAGTTCGCCACGGTTGGACGCGGAGCGGCTCACCCTTCGCGTGAGTTCGTTCAGGCATGGGGATGCGGCCGACTCGTGAGCCGATGATGATCGTCCGCGTCCGTCGCTGAGCGACGCCGTAGTCGGCCGCCAGTAGCAGGCCGTGAGTCAACTCGTAGTCGCGGAGGATGCCCCCTTCGGCCTCCTTCAAGAGGAGCTGGAATTCGGCGCTCGATCGGAACCTGTCGACATTCTCGATCATGAAGACTTGTGGGTGGGCCCGATCGACGAAGCGCAGATACTGTTTCCACAGTTGATTGCGCGGGTCGTTGATGTCCTTGCTGCCAAGGTTGGAGAAGCCCTGACAGGGTGGGCCGCCGATGATGACATCGACCTCGGGAATTTCGGAGTCAGGGAAGTCTGCGATGTCTCCCCAGAACATGTGCTTCTCACCGAAATTCGCTGCGTAGGTAGCTGCGGCGTGGAGGTTGTGCTCGACAGCCTTGACTGGCTGGAAGCCCTCGTCGACGAAGCCTGCCGTCATGCCTCCGCAGCCGGCGAAGAGGTCGATCATGGTGGGGGCGTCTGACACGAGGGGGATGCTAGGTGGCTGCTCCGACAGGACCGGGTGGCACGCCGCGTCGCGGACCTCCTGGCCGCCGCCTGGATCTGCGCGGAAGGACAGGAGCGACGTGCATCACGCTATGGCTTTGTCGAGGGGCGGAGTAGGTGACTCAGCCGACGAGCCCTAAACCCAGCTCGCCTGGGGTGACGGCCCGGATGAGCAAGCAGGCCCGCGCCGACACGGCTCCCGAGCTGGCGCTACGACGCTTGCTCCACAGCCGGGGGAAGCGGTACCGGGTCGGCTGGCCGGTCCCGGGTATGCCGAGACGGAAGCTCGACATCGCATTCACCAAGGCGCACGTGGCGGTCAACGTCCACGGCTGCTTCTGGCACGGCTGCCCGATTCATGCCACCTGGCCGGCCTCCAACGCCGACTGGTGGCGGCAGAAGATCGAGAAGAACAGGCTCCGGGACGAGGAGACCCGTCATCATCTCGAGGACCTCGGCTGGACGGTCGTAGAGGTCTGGGAGCACGAGTCACCCGAAGAGGCCCTCGGGCGGGTGCTACGGGCGCTCGGAACCTCGTGTGGTCAGGAGCACGGCGAGTCGGCGTCGAGGACCGTCGGTGGCGCCGGCTAGCGTGAGGCGGTGCGGGGGGATGGCTTCACGTTGCTCGACCTGTTCGCCGGCTGCGGGGGGCTGACCCGGGGTTTCCTCGACCAGGGGAGCTTCACGAGCGTCGGCGCCGTGGAGATCAACAGGACGGCGGCCGCGACCTACGCCGCGAACTTCGACCCGACGGGGGAGCACACCTACGCCGGGGACATCGCCGGCTACACCGACGTCCCGCGGGTCGACGTCGTCATCGGTGGGCCGCCGTGTCAGGGCTTCTCCGCCCTCGGCAAGCGCGACCCCGCGGACGTGCGCAACCAGCTGTGGCGGGAGTTCGTGCGGGTCGTACGCGAGTCCGACGCGCGGATGTTCGTCTTCGAGAACGTCGACCGGTTCGCCAAGACCCCGGAGTTCCGGCTGCTTCGGCAGGCGGCGAGCGAGGACGGTGAGCTCGCCGACTTCGACACCCGGGTCTTCCGGCTCAACGCCGCGGACTTCGGCACGCCGCAGAAGCGCGTCCGCACCTTTGTCGTCGGCTCGCGGATCGGTCCGGTGGACGAGCCTCGGCTGACGCACGCGAAGAGGCCTATCGAGGGCTTGAAGCAGTGGACGAACCTGAGGGAGGCCTTCCTCGAGGGGCCAGTTGTCCTGGAGCCTCGCGTCCGCGAGACGTGGCTCCCCGAGAGCGTCGTCGACTTCCAGGCGCACGAGGTCCCGGGGACCTTCAAGCTCCAGGACCTGCACGTCACCCGGAATCACGATCTCCTCTCGGAGATCCGCTACGCGCACATCGCGCCGGGACAAGGGCGGTTCGATCTGCCCGGGGAGCTGCAGTACCCCTGCTGGCGCCGGCACGCCAGAGGAGCCGGCGACGTCCTCGGCCGGCTGCGTTGGGACGAACCCGCGGTGACGATCCGCACCGAGTTCTTCCGGCCCGAGAAGGGACGCTTCCTGCACCCGCAGTGGGAGAACGGCGGTGAGCAGGTCAATCGAGCGCTCACCCACGCCGAGGCAGCGGTCGTCCAGGGCTTCGACGACCGCCACCTCTGGTGCGGCAGCAAGGCCGAGATCGCCCGTCAAATCGGCAACGCCGTCCCCCCGCCGTTGGCGAGGGCGGTCGCCGAGGTCGTCTCCGAGAGACTGAAGACGTCCTGAGACCGGAATCTGTGCGGGGTAGTCCCACCCCTCGCAACGATCGACCGAGTTCGGGTCCGGCCCGATGGACGCCAGCCGGACCCGAACCGGTGTCAGTCCATCCGTTGGCCTGCGTCGATGATGGCCCTCCGCGAAGCCGCGTTGCGGGCGCGGAACGTCACCAGCTGCGACGTCGTGCCGACCGCGGTTCGCGGCGTGATGGCCGTGAACGCGACGACGACACGACTCTCGTCAACCGTGGAGGTCGACGCGACGACCGTGTGCTCCACCACCGGGTACATCAGGAGGACCCCGCGCCGCGGACCAGACAGGGATTGACCGACCGGTGCAGTGCCACCTCCCTCCGTCGCGATCGAGAGGCAGGCGCGCCGGTGATTCGGGTCGCTGATTGCCCCGAAGAGGGCGCCGCGGCGGCGGGTGCGTTCAATGAGACTGCGCCACCCCACATCAGGCAGTTCACCTGACGACCCACCTGCTAGCTGCGGCAGGACGACGAGCCAGTCGTCGATCTGCGCCGTTGCCTCCTCCAGGTACCTGAGGTCCGGCAGGAAGTAGTCAGCGGAGTACCAGCGATAGGCGCTGAGGGACTGCAGCACTTCGGCGTGTGGCACTACGCCGGTGTACGCCTCAAAGGTCAGGGGACTTGAAGGGTAAGTTAGGTCGCGCTTGGGGACCGGGAGCGTCTGTAGGTCCGTTGCTGCCTTCAGGAGCGGAAGAGCGGCGGCATAGTTGTGCGCCAGGTCGAGCCGCACCTCAGGGTAAGCCGTCGGCTCCAACGGGGTTCCGGGCGAGCGGCGCACCTGCAGCTCGGCGTTGTACATCTTGTTCGGAGAGGTCGGCCGCAGCGTCGGCAGATGCTGCGACACCAGTGGCGGGATCTGGTCCGGCCGCACCTGCGCCTCACCGTCGACGGGCTTGGCGTACTGCCGCAGTTGCTCCCGGAAGACCTCCTCGTCGCGGACGACGGCCTCGAATTTGGCGTAGAGATCGTCGAAGCCACGACCGATCGGCTCGCGCCGTCCGATGAACAGTCGTACGAGGTCCGCGTAGCCCTCGCGGAAACCGAACCAACGGCCCATCTGCATCAAGGTGTCCGCGGCCGCGGTCCTCCGCCTGTAGTACGAGATCGTGAGGCCCTCGACGGTGAAGCCCCGGCTCAACTTGGTGCCACCGACGAGGATCCGCCACACGGGGTGGGCATCGAAGTCGAGTGCCTCCTGTACGAGGTCTTTGTCACCGTTGACGACGATGACGGGACTCCCGTCGAGCCCACGCATCCTCGCGAGCGCCTGCCCCACGAATGGTTCGAGCTCCTCGAAGTGTGCTGGCACCGGGTAATCACCGGCGCGGACTTCGCTCACGAGGCGGAAATCGGTCTCGAAGAGAGTGCGAAGCGGCGCGAGTCCGCGGGCGGATGCGTACGCCCTGGCCTGCCAAGCTTCGAGGACGTGCTTCCGGGTTTCCTTGTGTTCCGCCATCTTCACGGATTCGTGGACCAGCATCGTGTGGTGCCGGTAGAAGCCCGGGCGATCCATTCGGGCTTCCCGGAACAACTTGAGTGCACCGGACAACACATAAGCGTCGATGGCCTGTGTCAGCTCCGTCTGGCGCTCGTCGTCCGACTGGCCCAAGAGGGGACGTACGAACGCCTTCTCCTGCGAGTTCGCGACCGTCCGAGCGCCGAGCGCCACATCGCTGTCCAGGTCGTGGAAGTCGCTGACCCCCATGTAACCGACGGGTCGTTCGAGGCTGATCAAGAAGTCCTTGGGGAAGATGTCCTCGCTGTCGCTGGGATCGATGAAGACATTGGCAAAGGGTGTCGCGGTGTACCCCACGTACTGCGCGCGCGGGAGGAGCCCGAGGATCTGAGACAGCAGGCCGTTGATCGCAGTCCTGTCCTGCTGGCCAGCCTGCCAGCTGGCGGGGTTGCTGGTGTTCACTGACGCTTGGTCCGACTCGTCATCGATGATGAGTACCGGGATGTCCGAGAGCTTGGTCGTGATGCTTTTGAGGTCCTTGACCAGCTTGGTCAGGACGGCAGCGTTCTTCTTGATGACAGCCAGACGAGCATCGCTGGTGAACAGGTTGACGGGGTCGTACAGGGGGCGGTGTCGATCACGCCTGGCGACATCGAGCGCTGCGATTCCCTGGTTGAGTCGCCGGTAGTCGTTCCTGCTCGTGGTCAGTCGGACGACGTCGGGTGCACCGAGGTCCGACGGCTGACCGCCGTGCGACACGAACTTCCCACTCCGCCAGTCCTGGTCGTCCTGGTAATCGACTTGGCCCGCCAGGTCGGGATCAGTCAGATCCACACCGCGCTTGATGTTCTCGACGCCGACGAGTTCCATGTCGAGCCGACGCTGCGTCTGTTGGCGGAGGATGTCCACTGTGCCGGTAAGGACGATGACGAGCCGATAACCTGCGTCGATGGCCTTCGCGATGACACCGGTGAAGTTGGCCGTCTTCCCGCTCTGGACGTAGCCGACTACGAGACCCTTCGACTGGTAGGCCTGGGGCCTGGTGGGGTCCGACAATCGCTCGACGACCTGGGTGCTGGCGGTGTTCAGGCGTGCGACGGCCGCCGGGTTCCAGTGGCGCGTCTCCAGCAGGTATCGGCTGTAAACGTCCCAGTAGTGTGTCCGCTCCTGCCTGCGGTCCTCGGTGTACCACTCCTCGAAGCGGTCGCTGATGACCGACCCCCCGGGGGTTGCGAGGGGGAACAGGTCGTCAAATGCGACGGCCGTCGCCTCGTCGAGCCGCAACGCGCTGTACGTGTCCCGCCGGCGTGCCTGGCTGTAGCCCTCCGTCCCAGGAGCCCATGGGGCGGGGTCGGCAGCATCCCAGCGGGCCAGCGCGAGGTGCATGCGCATCCGGAGCGTGTCGTTGGGGCCGGTGCTCCGGAGGTGGTCCACCAACGCCGCAGGGCTGACGTCGATCGTCGGGAACTCGTCGTCGGCCTCGTTCTGGGCTCGTCGGGCGAGCGCCTTCGGCGCTCCGTCACCGATGCTGCGAAGCGCCGCGAGGTAGGCAGCTGTCAAGGTCATCAACTACTCCTAGGCGAGAAGGCTTCAGTGTCGGTCGGCGCCGATGGCAGTCCGGTGACGTCGATCCGATAGCGGACGTCCTCGAGTCGTGCGATGTCGACCAGGCTGCCGAGCGACTGTGTCGTGAGCGCCGGGACCTGACTGACGTGCACGGTGAGCGGATCACTGCGGAGGCGCCATGGACGCATCGGCAGGTTGGGTGACGTGTCGTCCCAGCCGGCCTGTCGGAGTCTTTCGAGGACCACAGCCTCTCGACCCTGCGACGCGCCGATGATCCGTCGGACCAACGCGGTCAAGCTCTCACCTGAACCTGCTCCAGCGTCTGTGACCTGCAGGCTGACCAGATGGAGATCCCGTCCTGGCGTCGGGGACAGCTGCCCGAGGCCGGAAATCCAATGGACGCGCTTCTCGCCCGCCGTGGTTTTCACCTCCAGGTCGGTCTGAGGTATCGCGAAATCGTGCTCCGCTCTCTCAGAACCCGTCCACGCCGTGATCGCTCGCTCTACCCCCATGGTGACGAACAGTCGCTCCAGGACCAGGAGTTCCCCGAAGAGCCCGATCTCTCGCTCACGGGACATAGCACTTTCGTGCTGGAGCAGGGACTCGAGCCCAGTGATCGTCTCGGTTACCGCTGAGGCGAATGGTTCGTCGGCCAGTTGTAGGCGGTCTGCAAGCGCGGTCAAGAGCGGATAGGCCTCGTCGAGGATGTGAGGGCTCGCGACCTCGAGGCGGGCCCAGTTCAGGCCGTCGCGATAGATGACGTCGCAGCGGAGGTTCCGGTAGCTCTGCAGGGTCGGAACGACGCGTCCATCCCACGGCGTCTCAAGAGCAAGGGTCGTGCGTAGTCCGTCTACCACCAGGGCGACCTGCGGGGATCCCGGGACGGGTACGACTGCCCGGCTCTTCTGCGCGAGATACAGATGGAGGCTCTCACTCGAGAGGTGTCTCGACGCGGATGGCCCCGTACTCACGTCTGCTGGGCCTTGGCTGCCGCGGTGAGTACAGCCTGCCACATCTCGATGTTGTCCTTGTCTCGAGAACCCATGTAGTGCCCTTGGAAGACGTCCTCGATCAAGAGGTAGAGGCAGGTCTTGAGTAGAGGCGCGTCATTGAGGCTTCCTCCCGTCGACCCGACGAAACTGCTCCGGTACTTGCGATTGAGGAGCAGTACGCGAGCATCGCGATCCACCTGGAAGAACACATCGCCGGGGATTCGACCCCATCGGATGTCGATCGGTTCTTCGTTCGGGATGGGGAGCAGCTCCGTCCGTAGTGCGCTCTTGACCTCGGGCGCCAACCCGCGTCCTGCGGGGATGACCCGAGGCCGCTTGCGTTGTCGCCGCCGGCCGCGTCGATAGAGGGCCCGTGCGTCTTCCAGGTAGTCGTCGAGGCTCACCTCATCGCCCGCAGCGCGCTGCAGTGCCCGAACGAATCCCTCGGTGGGCTCGACGCGCGACTTCTCCGGATTGAGTCGGACGTTCACCTCGGAACCTGGCGCCAGGTCCAGCACCACGCGGGCCAATTGGAGCTCTCTGTCCGTGTGCACCACGCCGTTCCATCCGCCGGCCTGGATCAGGCGATCATTCCGATAGACGTACAGACCCTGGTACCTGTCAGGTCGCTCATCGAGGCGGAACTCGCGCAGGGTGGATCGAGGTGGCCAGAGGTGACAGACCAGCGTGTGCTGCGGATCAGAACGGACGGTCAAGTTCTTCGGGTACTCGGGGTGGCCGCTCGAGCTGTAGGCGAAGGGATCGATCGCTGAGATGGGGATGGGGGAGCCCGCCGCTCGGGAGTCGAGGTCGTACTCGTCGACGCTGACGTCGATGCGTCCCTCTTGTAGCAATCGGTGGAAGACCAACCCCAGGTGTCGCTGCAGCTTGGCGATTGTGTCGGTGAGGAAACGGTTGGTCTCGCGCTCGTCGCTCACCAGTGGGAAGGTCCGGATGGCATCCCATCTGACGATCGTTCCGGATCGGCTCTTGTTCACCAGCGGTTGAGCGCGCATCTCCTTCTTCACGAACTTCGGGTCGACGACGTCGCATGCGAAACCCGACAGCGCCCCGTCGAGCGCCCAATGCCGGCCCGCTTGTTCTCCGTCGTCGGTCTTCGAGAGCAGCGTCAGTTGGTCGGCGTGCCCGAACGACGCAGCCTTGAGTCCGAGGCCGAAGTGACCGAGGTCGTCTGCTCGGTAGTCTCGTTGGCCGCCGATCGTCATCGCGTTGTTGATCTGGCGCTCAGCGATCCCCCGACCGTCGTCGAGGACGTACAGGCGGATCAGTCGATCGTTGCGCCGGATGAAGCGGATGCGAACATGCTGCGCGCCTGCGTCGATGCTGTTGTCCACGAGGTCTGCGATCGCACTGGCGAGGTCGTGATTCCTCCCCAGACTGCTCAGGAGGCGGGAATTGGGAGGCAGGGTCACCTTGCTGGTGACCGCCACCTTGTCGAGTTCCGTCACTTCTGCTCCACTGCGCACTCTGTCGACGTGCAGGTCGGGTTCCTTATCGCCTGCATCGATTACACGCTCGACATGGTTCTCGTCCGTCCATGGCGGTTTCCTTGCGGTTGCGCCTCATGTTCACCCCGAGGGGTTGAAAGGGTTTACGGCGGTTCGGTGCACGCTGCAGCGCGGCAGCCATCACCGAGAGCCTGCGACGCTGGTCTCGTGGCCAGGACCCGTGCTTCGATCGGCATCCACCGAGGTCGGTGTCTCCACATGCGTGCGCACATAGCGCTCGACGATCGACTGAGGTCCGTCCATCGCCGTGACAGTCATCGGGACTGCCGGACGGGGTGTGCGGCGGGACGGACTGGCCTGTGGGGTGCCGCCGTATGAGAAGTCGCGAGTCACACGTCGGGCGAGCCACTCGAGCGCCTTGCTCTCGATCTGTCGGATCCGTTCTCGAGTTACACCGAAGTGCCGACCGATGTCATCCAGCGTCATCGGCTCGCCGGTCTCGAAGCCGAACCGCATGCGCAGCACCTGGCGGGGGCGGGGCTGCAGCTCGTCGAGGGCTCGCTCCGCCAGCTCATGCCGATCCTTCGCATCCTGGGCCTCTGTGTCGTCCTGCTGGAGTTGACGAAGACCGGATTCGACGTTGGGGTTCTCGAGGAGTTCGTCGAGGCTCCAGATCCCGCGCAGCAATCGTAGGTACCTGAGTACGTCGTCAACGGGCTCTCCTACGGCCTTCGAGATCTCATCGGGCGTCTCGATGGGGTGGCCCCGCGCCGCCGCCTCGCGAACGGCCCGCCTGAACGCGTCGAGCTGCTCGACCACGTGGACCGGAAGTCGGATGGTCCGGCCCTGGTCGGCCACGGCCCGTGAGAGCGCCTGACGGATCCACCAGGTGGCGTAGGTCGAAAACTTGTAGCCCTGCATGAAGTCGAACTTCTCGACCGCCCGGATGAGGCCTAGGTTGCCTTCCTGGATGAGATCGAGGAAGCCGAGCCCCTGGCCGGTGTAGCGCTTGGCCAGTGAGACGACCAGGCGGACGTTGGCCTCGATCATGGCCGTCTTGGCCCGCGCGCCGTCGCGGACCAACCACTGGAGGTCCCGACGCATCTGCGGCGTCAGCCTGAACTGTTTGTCCTGCGCCCGGCGCAGCCGCTCCCCGGCGAAGAGGCCCACCTCGATGCGCTTTGCGAGGTCGACCTCCTGCTCGGCGTCCAAGAGTTCGAAGCGGGCAATCTGCTTGTAGTAGGCGCGGACGCCGTCAGTCGCGGCGAGCTCCTCGGCTTCCTTGCGTGCCGCTTCTGCCGCCTGGACGTCCTCCGCGTCGCCCCACGACGATCCGGTCGGCGGTTCGCCATTGGGTGGCGCGGCGATATGCGCGGTCCGCGGCCTGCCGTGCTTCTTCCCCAGGGACTGCACCTCTCGGTGCGTCGTCGGCGTAGACGGTGGCGGCACCGGGACATCGGGACGCACTTCCGCAGGGGCAGCGTCACCGCCCGGCACCGGGGGCGGCGGCAGCTCGGCGTCGTCCCCGAGGAGGAAGCGCAGCATCCCGTCGCGCTGGGTCGGCAGGCCGAAGTCACCGTCCCGACGGCTGTGGGGAAGCACCGCCGTCAAGGGGGAGTCGATGTACAGGGTGGGGTCCTCGAGGGTCCCCTTGGCGTACAGCATCACGAGGCGGGCGGGGCGCCCGTCCGACTTCGGACGTAGGACCCGCCCCAGGCGCTGCACGAGCTGGCGGCGGCTCCGACTCGCGGCGACGATCACGGCGAGGTCTGCCTCCGGCACGTCGAGGCCCTCGTCCAACACACGAGGCGCCGCGAGCAGCTGGGACGCACGTTCGCGGAACGCGTCCATGCGATCGCGGCGGTCGTCGTCGTGAAGGCCTGAGTAGAGCGCCGCCGCCGGGATGCCGGCTTCCTCGAACAGGCCGGCTGCGGACTCCGCGCTCTCCTTGGTCTGCGTGAACACCAGGGCGCCGTGCGCTCGACGCACGGCTGGTTCGAGGAGAGCGAGAGCGTCGAGCTTGCCGCGTGACTCCGCGAGGAGTGCCCGCCGAGCGCTCATGGGTCCGAGGTAGGCGCGTGCCGCAATGGACAGCGGGTCGCTGCGCTCGCCTCTGGCCATGCGGCTCACCTGAGCCATGAACTGCTCGTAGGGCTCGCGAGCGATGCCGTGTCGCCACTCGAGGTTGCGGGCGGCCTTCTCCATTCGTTCGCCACAGTCGTCGTACTGCTGCTGCTCCTCCGGGGTCAGCTGCACGGCTCCGAGCGCGATGTCGAAGGGTGCGATGATGCCGTCGGCCAGGGCCCGGTCGTACCAGAGGGTGAAGACGACGTCGCCGAAGAACGGCCGCAGGTACGTCGCCACACCGTCGTCTTCCCGCTGGTACGTGGCGGTCAGGCCCAGACGCTGCTCAAAGCCATCCTCCAGCGCGTGCGCGAAGGTGGGTGCGCCGTAACGGTGGCACTCGTCGGCGACGAGGACGTCACCGGGACGAGGTCGCAACGAGCGGGCGGCTGCTGAGTGGACGATGGCGACCAGCACGTCGCACTCCGCGAGCTCGTCCTGCCGGCCACCACCGAGCCGGCCGACGACGACGTCGGGGAGCTGTTCGACAAGTACCCGGACCCACTGCTCCTGCAGCTCCCTGGTCGGCACCAGCACCAACGCACGGCCACCTGCTGCCACGGCATCTCGTGTCGCGCAGATCCCGACAAAGGTCTTCCCGGCGCCTGTAACGGCCTCGACCACACCGCGCCGCCCGGCTGCCTGCCACGCGGCCAGCGCGTCACGCTGCCAGGGGCGCAGCAACGCGGAGATGTCCGGGAGGGCCGGTACGGCACCGTCGTCTCCTGTGGCCGGGGCGCTCGAGTCGTCGACGGCCTCGGGCGTCGGTCCCTCGGCGACGGGAACGAGTACCGGACGGTCCTCGTGGACGGGGACCGTCGTCGGCTGCTGCGCCAGCCGGAGTTCCAGCTCGTCGACCCGGTCCCGCAGCTCCTCGCGCTCGGCGCGCAGCGCTCGGTTCTCCTCCATCAGCCGACGGAGGACGACCCAGGGATCGACGACGGCGTCGTCAGCGTGAGTGGACATCGGACCCCCGTGCGGACTCAGGCGTTCCGGCCTGTGAAGCAGAACCGTAGGTCACCGCAACGACGGGGCGGGGGCACGACGCCCGACCGGGTGGGGCTGGTGAGTCCCGTGGGCATCCGGTGTGGCGTTCGGGACGCGCGGGACGAACTCGAAGGGAGAGCGCTTGGTCCCCGTCACAGGACCCGCCTAGCGTGGCGGTCGCGGACCGTTCCGGATCGGAACGCGCGCCATCACCACGGGGGATCAGCTTGTCGACGCTGCCGACCGCTATGAGCCCGACGGACCCTGCCCTCCAGGACAAGGTCAACCGGCTCGTCCAGTTCCTCAAGGACCTGGTCACCGCTCGGACGGTGCCGGTGCGGCAGGTCAAGGACCACCTGGACCACCTGTGGCTCGACGGCGTCCGCGACCTCGCCGCGATCGACGGCGAGGTGGGCCCGGGCGCCGTGCTGCTCCGCCTCCCGCGAGTCGTGCTCGAGACCTCGCCGGCGCTGCCGGACGTCCTACAGGGATGGGTTCCGCTGCCGGAGAGGGACGACAGTTCCCTCGAGGCTCCCCGGCTGCGCGCCCAGGGACCCGCCCCCGACGGCACCACGGTGGCGCAGGCGGACCGGCCGGAGGTCATCGAGGCATACGAGAACTGGCTGCCGCGCTGGCAGGCGTGGGCTGCGCGGGACCGTCCGCAGCGGGTGCTGCACCGCACCTACGATCAGCTCCGCACGATGCGCCAGCAGACGCTGGAGAACCCGGAGAGCGTCGAGGCGGTGCTCTCCGGAGGGCTGCTGCAGCTACCCGATGCAGGTGTCCGGACGCACGTGCTCGCTCACCGCGTCGTCATCGACATCGAGGTCGGAACCGGCGACGTCGTCGTCACACTGGATCCGTCGTCGGCCGGGACCGCTCTTGAGGACGGTCGCGTCCTCGCCGGCCTGGAGGACGTCTTCGACGACAGCGGCACCTCCGTGCTCCGAGCTCGGATCACCCAGCTCGACGTCCGCCCGGCGAGCGACAACGCCCTCACGTTCCTCAAGGAGTGGGCGACCCGCGCCCTGCTGCGCCCGGTCGAGGTTGAGCCCGACTGGGCCGTACCCGGGGCGGGCCGGGCGTCGCTCACCGTCACGCCGGCCGTCGTTCTGCGCCGGCGCGGGGCCTATGCGCTGCAGGAGTACTACAACGACATCGAGCGCACGCTCATGCGCGACGGTGAGCCGGTCCCGCTGGGGCTGGCTCAGCTGGTCCAGTCCATCGAGGCCGGCGAGCGTCTGTCCTGGTTGGAGTCGACGGGTGCCGCCACGGCGTCGGACGTCGCCGAGGACCCCCTGTTTCCGCTGGCGGCCAACGAGGAACAGGCCCAGATCATCAGACGCCTGCGCGGGGACACCGGCGTCGTCGTCGAGGGCCCTCCCGGCACCGGGAAGACACACACGATCGCCAATCTGGTCTCCGCGCTGCTGGCACGCGGCCAGCGGGTCCTGGTCACCAGTGAGAAGGCGCAGGCACTCAAGGTGCTGCGCGACAAGCTGCCCGATGAGATGCAGGAGTTGTGCGTCTCGATCACCGATGCAGGCCGTGGCGGCTCGGCCGAGCTCAGCCGTAGCGTCGCGCGGCTGGCCGCAGAGCACTCCTCCTACAACCCCGAGCGGTCGCAGCGGGTGATCGACGACCTCGCGGGCAAGCTCAGCCAGGCACGAGGGCGCCGCGCGCGTGTGCTCGAGGACATCCGCGCCCTGCGCGAGTCCGAGACGTACCTGCATCCCGAGGTCGCGCCGGGCTACGCCGGGACACTCGGACGCATCGCCGAGAGGGTCGCTGCGGCAAAATCCGACCACGAGTGGATGCCGATCCCCGCCCACGGGGTCCTCCCCCTGACGACGACCGAGGTCGACGAGCTCCGGCGTGAGCTGCCCGCGGACACCGAGCTGCGTCGTCGCCGACGGAACCAGATCGTGCCCTCGATGGGCGCGCTCCCCGAGCTCGCCGTTGTGCGTCGACTCGCAAAGGACGTCGCTCGGGGCGCGCAAGCTCGGGCCACCCAATCCGGACCGCTGGCCGAGGTCCTCGGGCAGCTCGACGCCCGGACTCTCGCCGCCCTCGTCCGCACCTGCGGTGACATCCGCGACGGGCTGGAAGGGCTGGCCGGCAGCGTCGATGCCCACTGGGCCATGCCCGTCCTCGACAGCGTCCTCCGCCGCGACAACGAGCTGCTGTGGCAGCAGGTCGGCCAGGCGCGTCAGCTGGTCGGCGACGCCCGCGCGATGCAGGACCAGATCGGGTTCCGGGACGTCCAGTTCACCGGGGACTCGGCTCCCGCCGCCGGCGGCCAGGTCTTCGCCGACCTCGCGGTCTACCTCCGCGACGGCGGTTCGCTGAAGAAGCTGTTCAAGAGTGACCAGCAGAAGGCAGCCGAGCCGCATCTCCCGCTGGCGTCCGTCGACGGTCAACCCGTCACGACGGCCGAGCAGGCCCACCTGATCTCATTGCACCTGTTCTCACTCGCGCGGCTGCAGACCTTTGCCGGGACCACGGGGATGCTCGGGATCCCCGGCGGCGTCCCCGGGCCCCGACCCCTACAGGTCTCGCACGCCCACCGCGTCGTCGCCACGATCGCTGCGATCGAGACGCTGCGCGTCGCCCGGGACCAGCTGGGCCGGCAACTGGCCGGCATCCCCACGATGCCGCGGGCCGATCTGGGGACGACCCTCGGCATGCGCCGCTTCGTCGAGGTCGCCACGGTATTCGCCGACGTCGAGATCGCACGGCGTGCAACCGATGAGCTCGAGCGCCTTGCGACGGCGCTGGCCGACACCGTCGAGCGAGGGCAGCGGCCTCCCGAGCTAGACGCCGCCATCGACTCGCTGAGCGCGGCGGACGCCTCGACGTACGAGGCAGCGGTGCACGACCTGGAACTGGCCGGACGTGAGCAGCGCGCCCAAGCCCGCTGCGACGAGCTCTCCGGACGGTTGGGCGCTGCAGCTCCGGCGCTGCTGGCCCTCCTCCGGGACACGGCCGCGGATCCCGTCTGGGCCGAGCGACTGCCGCGGCTCAAGGCGGCTTGGGATTGGGCGCAGGCTGCCACCTTCGTCCGTGAGCGCACCGCGCCCGGACGGGAGGCGGTTCTGGACCGTGAGCTGGCCGTCGTCGACCGGGACCTCGCGAAGCTGACCGCCGAGCTGGCCGCTCAGCAGTCGTGGCGGGCCTGCCTCGAGCGGATGACCGCCCGCCAGGTGACCGCCCTGCAGTCCTACCGGGACAACATGACGAACGTCGGCAAGGGTAGCGGCAAGTACGCCCAGCGCTACCGGCTGGCAGCCCGGGAGGCCATGACCGAGGCGCAGAGCGCTGTGCCCGCGTGGGTCATGCCCCTGCAGGAGGTGCTGGCGTCCATCCCGCCGAACCAGGGTGCCTTCGACGTCGTCATCGTCGACGAGGCCAGCCAGGTCGGCATCGAGAACCTGTTCCTCCTGTGGCTCGCGCCCCGCGTCATCGTCGTCGGTGACGACAAGCAGTGCACGCCGTCCGAGGTCAAGCACGGGGCACTCGACAAGGTGTTCGAGCGGCTCGACACGCTGCTGCCGGACGTCCCCAACTACCTGCGATCCGGCTTCACGCCGCGGTCCAGCGTGTTCTCGCTGCTGCGGACGCGATTCGGTCAGGTGATCCGACTACGGGAGCACTTCCGGTGCATGCCGGAGATCATCACGTGGTCGTCCCAGATGTTCTACCGGGACGCACCCCTGGTGCCGGTCCGGCAACACGGCGCCGACCGGCTGCCGCCCCTGCGGGCCAGCTTTGTGCCGGGTGCCTACACCGAGGGCACCAACGCCCAGATGCGCAACGTCGTCGAGGCGGAGGCCATCGTCACGGCGCTCGTGGACTGCCTGCAGGACCCCGCTTACGACGGCAAGACCTTCAGCGTCGTCGTCCTCCAGGGACAGTGGCAGGTCAAGCTCATCAACGACGCGCTGCGCACCCGCGTGGATCCCGAGGAGTGGGAGCGTCGGGCCCTCCGGGTCGGCACGCCCCCGGACTTCCAGGGGGACGAGCGGGACGTCGTCCTGCTCAGCCTGGTCACCGCACCGGACCACAAGCGCCGGCAGCCGCAGACCCGGCTCGACGCGCAGCGGTCCTACAACGTCGCGGCGTCACGGGCACGCGACCAGCTCTGGCTCTTCCACTCCGTGATGGTCGACCAGCTCCGGCCTGACGACCTGCGGGCTCAGCTGTTGACCTACATGACCTCAGCGCCCGTCGCGGCCGCCGCGGCGATGCCCGAGGACGTGCAGGAGGACGAGCGTCACCCCGACTTCGACAGCCTCTTCGAGCAGCGGGTCTTCCGGCGCATCCAGCAGCGCGGCTACCACGTGACCCCGCAGGTGGAGGTGAACGGCCGGCGCATCGACCTGGTTATCACCGGCGCGCAGGGAAAGCTGGCCGTCGAGTGCGACGGCGACGCGTGGCACAGCTCACCGGAGCAGGTGGCCAGCGACTTCGCCCGCGAGCTCGAGCTCCGCCGTTGCGGATGGGAGTTCTGGCGCATCCGCGAGTCGCGTTATTACCTGGACCCCGAGGCTGCGCTCGCCGATCTGTGGCTCGCTCTCGACCGGCGCGGCATCGGGCCGACGCGGATAGATGCGGGCGGCGCCGCCATCACCGCATGGACCCCCGGTCCGCTCTCGTCCGACGAGGGAGTGGACCTCGACCCCGACGACGACGCCGACTCCTCGACCGAGGTGCCCGAGCCGATCGCTTCTGTGCCCTCAGCGCCGGCACGGTCGTCCGTTATCGCGCCACCTGCCCCACCTGCGCCGACCGTGACACCTCCGCGGCGTCCGCCTGCGCCGCCGGTCACTTCCTCCTCCGGTGCCGCAGACTCGCCGCAGCGCTCCGAGTCCGTTCAGCGGCCGAGGCGGCCGGACGACGAGGCCCGTGCGCTCGTGCTGGAACTCGCCGCGAACGGAGCAGTAACCAGTGAGATCGTCCGTCGCTATCTCGAGATCACCATCGAGGAGGCGCGCTACCTGCTCACGCTGATGACCGTCGCGGGCCAGCTCGAGCGTCGGGGCGTGACGAAGGGGACCCACTATGTCCTTCGCCCGACCGCCGCGCCGGCAACGCCCGCTCCGGCGACTGACCGACCTGTTCCGCGACGTTCCGACACTGTCATACCCCCCGCGGCGGTCAGCGAGCAGCTGATGTCGCCCACCCCGTCGGGGGACGGAACGAACAAGCAGGAACTGGCCTCGCTCAAGCGGGACTTCGGGCGCAGAATCCTCCGCGACCTCCAGATCGTCCGAGATGCCGGGTACCGGCCGGCCTACCTCCAGCGAATGGTGACCCAGTACGGCGGCTGGTCCGCCGCCAAGCAAATCCTCGCCGCCGGGAAGGTCCACGAGGGGCTCTCGCGGCTCTGGGAGTTGAGCCTGCTCCAGCACAGTGTGGAGGCAGCGGTCCTTGATCCTACTTTTGCCGAGCTGTTCAGCGAGGAGGAGCGGGGGAGGGCTCGCCGCCGGCTGGCCGACCTCGGACACGCGGTCGGGTCCTGATCCAGCCTCGCGCGTCGGCGCCCGGCTGCCTCGCAGAGTCGTGGTGCCGAGCCCGGTGGGCCGTGCCGATACAGGAAAGGCAACGCCTCGCCGAGCCAGGAAGCATCCACGTGCCCAGGTCCACCGCGCCCCGGTCCCGCTCCGGACCGAGAAAGGGTGCTGGCACCACGAAGGACTCCCGAGCCAAGGGAGGCAAGACGGCGAAGCGCCGCCGCCGGTCGAGGTCCGGACGCGCTTTTCGAGCAGCCGTGCTCATCGTGGTGCTGGTGACCGCCGGCGTGGTGGTCACGTGGCCGGTGGCTGAAAAGCACGTGTCCGCGGTGCCGTACCTGGACTCGATCATCGCCGCGGTGACGCGGTCGTCCACGCCTGCCTGGCCGCTGACCGGGGTCCCGGCCCACGCGGTCGCCGACCGCCCGGCGCTCGCGGTGAAGATCGAGAACTCCGTCGACGCCCGGCCGCAGACCGGGCTGGCCGCCGCGGACATGGTGTGGGAGCAGGTCGTCGAGGGCGGGATCACCCGGTTCGTCGCCGTCTACCACTCCGACCTGCCGCCCGAGATCGGGCCGGTGCGGTCGATCCGGCCGATGGACCCCGCGATCGCGGCGTCGCTGGGCGGGCTGCTCGCGTTCTCCGGTGGCGTGCCGGCCTACGTCACCGCCGCCCAGGACGCGGGACTGCAGGTGATCAGCCAGGACTCCGGGGCCGACGGCTTCCACCGGACGACGACCCGCGCGGCGCCGCACAACGTCCACGCGGTGCCGCAAACCCTCGTCGACCAGGCCGACGCCGCCCACCGAGCCGCACCCGGCGCCCAGTTCGACCACCCCGCAGCCGGCGAAAAAGCCACCGCCGTCGCCGCGGGGCAGCAGGCGGCCACCCTGGAGCTCACGCTGTCCGGGGTCAGCCACCCCCGGTGGACCTGGAACGCCGCGGACGGCCGCTGGCTGCGCAGCGAGGGGAGCACCCCGGCGGTCGAGGCGGACGGTCGGCGGATCGGCGCCACCAACGTCGTCGTTCTGCGCGTCGACGTCGTCGCGACCGAGGCTCGGGACCCGGCAGGCAATCCCGTCCCGGAGACCATCCTGACCGGCACCGGCCGGGCCCTCGTCGCCTCCGGCGGGCACACGGTCGAGGCCACCTGGTCCAAGCCGGGGACCGACGACCGGGTGAGGCTGACCGGAGCGGACGGCGCCCCGGTGACCCTGGCGCCCGGGACCACCTGGGTCGAGCTGGTCCCCAACGACAGCGGCGCCGTCGCCACCGGATGAACAGCGGAGCGACGGCGAAGTGGGACGGGCACCCGGCCTACCGACAGCCGAGAACCACCAATCACGAGGAGCACCGTGTGCGACCGCCACGACGACAACACCGACAACTACCTCGGTGCCGAAGGTGACGTCCACAGCCGGGGTACGGGCCTGAACTGGTTACAGAACGGCCGTCTCGAGCAGCTTGTCGACCTGCTCGAGGAGCGGAACACCCCCTCATCGCAAACCTGTCTGGCCATGCTCGATGCCCTCGCGGAGTACGGAAGGCTGGAACACATCTCACTGGCCCGCCTCGTCGGCTGCACACCAGCGCAACTGCAGAGCCGCAACGGGAAGCTCACCCAGCTGATCAAGAGAGAGTTCACCGGTTGCCGCTGGCTCGTCGGCTGGCACCGCGGTGATCCCCGCGCCGGTGAGGACCCCGACGCGTGGATCTACGAGCTCCACCCCGAGTTCCGCGCCGCGTGGAAGAGTCACCGACCGCTGACCTCGTAGGCGTCGCTGCGACGTCTCTGGTGCTGCGCGGTGGGTGCTCCTCCGGTGGCGGGCCGTGCCAGTACCCCCGGATCAGCCGGCCAGCGCCGTCCCCTGGAAGACCTGCTCGCGGTGCCAGGCCACGTGCCGCTCGGCCGGTAGGGGAGTGCCCGGTCGCGGCCGCAGCCGCCGCCCGTGCAGGTCGTACAGGGCCCGGCCCTGCGGCGTGCGGGCGGAGAAGCGCTGGGATACGACGACGGCGAGGTCGTCGTCCAGGCCGAGCATGCCCCGGTCGAACAGCTTGTGGTGCAGCGAGCAGAGAGCCAGCCCGTTGTCGAGGTCGTCGGGGCCGCCCAGCTTGAACCAGCGGACGTGCGCCGCCTCGATCCCGACCACGGCCCCACCGGCGGCGCCGTCGAAGCCGCAGAAGGCGCACTGCCGGTCCCACGCTGCGATGACAGCAGCCGGCCAGGCGCCGCTGCGCCGTCGCTGGTCGGGGCGCTCGCTGACCCAACGGCCCTCGAGCAGGTCCGGGTCCAGACCGACCGCCACCAGGACATCCGGCGCCACCGTGCCCGGGAAGTGGCTCTCGACCAGCCCGCGAGCCGCCTGGCTCAAGAGCTTAGGTCGGTCGCGCAGCGCCGTTTCGAGTGAGGCCTCCAGCCGGCCGGTCACGCCCTCCCGCAGCGGGCTGACGGTGTCCATCGGGACGTCGCGGTCGAGGGTCCACACGCCGTCGGCGCGCAGGCGGGTGAAGGGATAGGCCGCACTCTGGGCGCGGCCGGTCCTCGACGTCGGGCCGAACTCCTGGAGCAGGTCGGCCAGCTGCGACTCCACCTCCGACCAGGGCAGCGCACTGGTCCCGGTCGTCGCCAGCCGGCCCAGCGCCAGGAGCACCAGCAGCGGCTTGTGCGGCGAGCGGCGCCCGTCCTGCTGGTGCTGCCCGGAGCGAGGAGAGTCGCTCAAGGACCTGCTGGGCATCGCGGGCGCTGGGTGGCACGGGCGTCACTGTCCCTGAGCCGCCGGTCGTCCGTGACAGGACACGACGAAGAGTGGCGCGATCAGGCACCAGGCCGTGCCGCTCGGATGTGCCGGGTCCCGTGTGGGTGGGGGTCGCACTGGTGGAGGGCGGCCATCTCGGCGAGCCGCTGGGGTGTCGGGGATGAGTCAGGCCGCTGAGGGACGGCCTGCTGTCGGCTCGACGCCGGCGACGACGGGACAGCAATAGCAGCGATCCGCTGCTATTGCTGCTAATCTGCATGCGTGCCCGTGTCGATGACCATCCGCGACGTCCCTGACGAGACCCGCGACGAGCTGGCTGCCCGCGCGGCCCGCGCCGGTCAGTCGTTGCAGGAGTACGTCCGCGCCCAGCTGACCGAGCTGGCCCGGCGGCCCAGCCCCGCCGACCTGTGGGACCGGGTGCAGCACCGGGTCCGGACGACCGGCACCAGGCTGCCGGCGGCGGAGATCCTCGACCTGCGCGACCACGACCGCACGTGACGATCGTCGTCGACTCCTCCGCGGTGGTCGCTGCGCTGGTGGACGACGGCCCTGGTGGCACGTGGGCGCGGGGCGGCCTCCGGGGCGACGTCCTGACGGCGCCGGCCCACCTGTACGTCGAGGTGTCGAACGTGCTTCGGCGCGCGGTCCTCACCCGGCGACTCGGGCGGGATGCCGCCGCACTGGCGCACCGCGACCTCGTGCAGCTGCCCGTGACGACCTTCCCCTTCGAGCCGTTGGGCGACCGGGTCTGGGAGCTGCACCCCACGGTGACCGCCTACGACGCCGCTCTCGTCGCTCTCGCCGAGGAGCTGGGCGCGCCGCTGTGGACCCTCGACCGGAGGCTCGCCGACGCATCGGGTCCGCGGTGCACCTTCCGGACGCCTGACCGCTGAGCCGCGACGGGACGCTGCCGGGCGTCGATCGGAGCGGCGGATCAGTCCCCGGGGACGACGACGGCGCGGCCGCGGACCGCACCCTCGTGCAACCGGCGGTAGGCCTCGGGTGCCTCGTCGAGCGTGTACTTCTCGACCTCGACGTGCACCGCGCCGGCCCGGGCGAGGTCGAGCACCTCCATCAGCTCTGTCCGCGTGCCCCAGTACGGCGCGCGCACCGACGCCCCCATCGGCGTGGAGAAGAAGCCGGTCGGCAGCAGCCCGCCGCCGATCCCGACGATCTGGACCACGCCGTCCAGGGCCACCGACTTCCGCGCGATCTCCACGGTCGGCGCGGCGCCGACGAAGTCGGACACCGCCTGCGCGCCCACCCCGCCGGTCAGCGACCGGATCGCCTCGATGGCAGACGGGTCCGACCGCAGCACGGAGTGCGCTCCCACCTCCGACGCCAGTGCCAGCTTCTCGTCGCTGATGTCCAGCGCGACGACCGTCGCTCCGGTGACCGCGCGCAGCACCTGGATGCCCACGTGCCCCAGCCCGCCGGCGCCGATCACCACGGCGGTGCTCCCGGCGGGCAGCTTGTCGAGGCTGGAGACGATCGCGTGGTACGGCGTGAGCCCCGCGTCGGTGAGCGAGACGCTCTCCACCGGGTCGAGGTCGCCGAGCGGGACCAGGTGCCGGACGTCGTCCACGACCAGGTACTCGGCCAGCGCCCCCGGTGCGCCCAGCCCGGGCGGCTGGATGCCCAGCGACGCCGCCCGCGGGCAGTAGTTCTCCGCGCCCCGCGCGCAGGCGTGGCACTGCCCGCACCCCCAGGCGCCGTAGACGGCGACCGCGTCACCCACCGCGACACCGGTGACGCCGTCCCCGAGCGCGTCCACGACCCCGGCGCCCTCGTGCCCGAGCGTCAGCGGCAGCCCGTAGGCGTACTTGTCGGCGGGCAGGTCCATGACGAACCAGTCCGAGTGGCACAGCCCGGCGGCGGTCACCCGCAGCCGGACCTGCCCCGGTCCCGGTTCCGGGGTCGGGACCTCCACCACCTCGGGTCCGCCGCCGATGGTCCGGTACTGCACCGCTCGCATGCGCGCTCCTCAGAACCTCAGGCCGTGCCGTTCGACGATGCGCTGGGTTCCCTCGGGATCGGCATCGCACTCGTACGGCGCGGCCATCCCGGCGATCTGCTCGGGCGTCGGTGGCTCGGTGAGGCGACCGAGCTGGCGGAACAACTCCTCGAGCCCGGACGGTGAGATGAGCTCGAGCACCGCAGCCGGTTCGTCACCGGCGTTCCAGAACGTGTGCCACTGGTTCCGCGGCTTGAAGATCAGGTCACCGGGTCCCGCGACGACCTCGTCGTCCCCGAGGACGGCGCCGATGCGCCCGAAGAGCACGTACGAGTACTCGTCCTCCCGGTGGTGACGGTGCAGCGGGGCGGCCAGCGCCCGGGGCGCGAACAGGTGCTGGACGAGCGCCAACCGGCCGCCGGCGTCCGCGCCGTCGATCATGAAGCGGTCACGGACCCCGTCGGGGTCCCCCATGACCACGCCGTCACCGGCCTTGAGGATGCGCGGCGCCGAGGGGATGGCTGTCCGGTCGTCCATCGTCTCCTCCCCAGGGAGGGCGGGGGACGACGGTACTGCCGCGAGGAGGCGCGGATGAATTTCCTGACGAGCCGGCGCGGTGGGGGGGGGGGGGGGGGGGGGGGGGGGGGGGGGGGGGGGGGGGGGGGGGGGGGGGGGGGGGGGGGGGGGGGGCGTCGGGCGGGGGAGGGTGCGCTCGCGAGGCGGCGCGCGG